>JANNUY010000375.1:0-1115 GCA_031414155.1 Acidobacteriota bacterium | reverse complement strand
GCGGTTTGTAGCTGCGCACTTCAATCGTTTCAGGGTAGCTGAACTCAACTTCTTGCGCGGTCATGTCTTTCGGCAGGTCTACCAGCACTGGGCCGGGGCGTCCGTGCGCGGCGACGTGAAAGGCTTCTTTGATCGTAGGCGCAAGATCAGCGGCGTTTTTCACCAAGTAATTGTGCTTCGTGCAAGAGCGCGTCATGCCCGTCAGGTCGGCCTCTTGAAAAGCGTCATTGCCGATCAAGTGCGTAGGCACTTGTCCCGTAAAAACGACTAACGGGATTGAATCCATAAACGCATTCGTGATGCCCGTGATCGCGTTGGTTCCGCCGGGGCCTGAGGTCACGAGCGCAACGCCTGTGTCGCCGGTCGCTTGCGCGTAACCCGCCGCCGCAAACAACGCAGCCTGTTCGTGGCGGACTAAATAATGTTTGATGCCAAGCGCTTCTTCATGCTTGGCGAGTTCGTCGTAAATGTGCAGCACTGCGCCGCCGGGATAACCAAAGACGTGTTTGACGTTCTCGCAGCGTAAGGCTTCGAGCAGAATTCGTGCGCCCCGCATTTTCATAAGTGTTGACCTCGATTGACTAGATACTAAAAAGCCCTGGCGAATCGTTTAGCTCGCCAGGGCGGTGTGATCTTGGTTGGCCTGTGTCTCAGGCGACCCACCCGGCGAGCGGCGTAATGATTACGCCTACTACGATAATGCCGATAACCGTTACTACAGTGCGTACGCCGCTAAGTCGCTCAACAGGGAGCGCATCTTCACGGGCGAAAAGTTGTAGCAATAAACCGGGCATAAAAACTTTTTTGATGAATGTTTAGGTGGAACTGAAAGCGTTCCATTTCTTAAAGCGCGGGCAGTATAGCCAACGAACGGACATTCGTCTAGTAAATCTTCCGCAAAAAAAGATAAATTTTCATTATGGGCGCGCGAGCGGCGGAATTGAGGGAAGCGCTTCTTTCTGTCGCTTTCAATTCGGCCTTTTTGGTCTGTATCTGTATCGTCAAACGAACGTTTTGCCGAGGGCGAGGCACAGCTTGCGCCAACGATTGATGAAGCGCAGCCGTTTTGTTTGGCGTCAGGGCAAATGCAGGTAGAATGCGCAAGGAGGTAAACA
>JANNUY010000374.1:0-1589 GCA_031414155.1 Acidobacteriota bacterium | reverse complement strand
GACCGCGAAGACATGGAAGGCCTCGACGCCGCCATCCTCATGAATCGTCTCGTCTGGAAGTATTCCGGCCACGAAGCGACTTTTTCCGAACCGTTGGTTGATTGCAAAGAATGCGGCAAGCGCAGCCGCGCCGATCATCTCAAAGACGGCAAGTGCGGTTATTGCGGTTCGGCGAACCTGACCGATCCGCGCGCCTTTCTGTTGATGTTCAAAACCAATGTCGGCCCGGTCGAAAGCGACGAAGCGCTGGCTTACCTGCGGCCTGAAACCGCGCAAGGCATCTTCGTCAATTTCGCCAACGTGCAGCAGGCGATGCGGCGCAAGCTGCCTTTCGGCATTGCGCAAATCGGCAAGGCCTTTCGCAACGAAATCACGCCGGGCAATTTCACCTTTCGTACGCGCGAGTTCGAGCAGATGGAAATCGAATTCTTCTGCAAGCCGCCGCAATACCTGCAACCGGGCGAAAAGAACGACGAAGAGTTGCACGCCGAATGGGTCGAGCAGCGATTCAATTGGTACGTAAATCTTGGTCTTGATCCCGCCAAGTTGATGAAGCGCGAACAGGCCAAAGAGGAACTGGCGCATTACGCCAAAGCGACGGTGGATATTGAATACAAGTTCCCCGGCTCGCTCGGCTTCAGCGAACTCGAAGGCGTCGCCAATCGGCAGGATTACGATCTGTCGGCGCACAGCCGCGACATTCCCGAAGCAGATTTGCAGCGGCTGAAACTCGAAGCCAATCAGCACACGACCGCGAAGCTCGATTACTTCGACGATCAATTCGTTGACCCCGCGACGGGCAAGAAAGGCGCGCGTTATGTGCCTTATGTCATTGAACCTTCGGCGGGAGCTACGCGGGCGACGCTGGCGTTCTTGTGCGAGGCTTACAACGAAGAATTGGTCAGTGAGCCTAATGAAGACTCGTTGAAACTGTTGCGCGAAGCTGTCGCCGCCGCGCTCAAAAGCATCGGCAAGAAAATCGGCGAGGCCGAGAAGGCTTCTCAAAAAGAGGGGCAAAAAGGCGAACCGGTTGCGGTTACGGCAGATCAACTCAAAGCGATTCAAACCGCTTTGGAAGCCGCCGAAACAGGCTTGCCCAAAACGCTGCTCGATGTCGAAGAAGCCTGCGACCTGCCGGGCGGCGACAAAGTCGAATTGCTCAAAAAGGTTCGCCCTGTAGCAGCAAAGCTCTGCGATGAATTTACGCGCGTCGTGTTGAAACTGCATCCAACGCTCGCGCCGATCAAGGTCGCCATCTTCCCGCTCAAGAAAAACGAACCGCGCATCGTAGAAATCGCCAAACAGATCAAACGCGATTTGCAACCGACGATGCGGGCGGTTTACGACGACTCAGCCGGCATCGGCAAGCTCTATCGTCGGCAAGACGAAATCGGTACGCCGTTTTGCATCACGGTAGATTTCGACACGCTGGGCGAAGGCAAAGAGCCTGATAGCGCCAAGCACAAAGACACCGTCACCGTGCGTCACCGCGACTCGATGCTGCAAGAGCGCATCGCCATCGCTGAACTCGAAACCTACTTACTCAAACGTCTGAAATAACCCTCTTGAGTGCGGAGTGCGGAGTTAAA
>JANNUY010000373.1:0-5084 GCA_031414155.1 Acidobacteriota bacterium | reverse complement strand
TGCTCAAGCCGTTACGCCCGAACAGTTCAGTTCACTTACCTCAACCGACACGCTGAACGCGGTCGCCAGCGAGCGCAAACCTTTTGTCGAACCCACAGTTTCTGCGGCTACGGATGTGCTTGAAGTGACGCAAAACTTCGCTCAAGTGACAGGCTCAGGCAGCATTCCACTATAGGGCCACTATAGGGCCACTATAAGTCCACTATAAGTCCACTACAGGGCTGCTATAAAATTTATGAGCGTGCTGAGACGGAGCGATTCGTTTCAGCACGCTGTCATCTTCCGCCATTGTCGTTCGTCGCTAACATCCCTTTCGACCATTCCCAGTGCAGGCAACGCAATCAGTCAGGCAGCAAACTTTTTATCTGGGGCATTGCTCCTTAACCGTTTGTGCTGACGACGCGCGCCTTTTTGAGACGCTCAAGGCTTTCGCCGGTGTTCATTGGCTGGCTTCTGAGCCGACGGTCGAACTGCAAGCCGAAATTACGATAGCCTTCCACACACAACAGGCCCCGCCCCTGCTTCCGCCCGCGCCCGCTAGCCACTTGAAACTGGCGCAGGGGACTGCTTATCTCGCCCAGCAACAAATTTTTCTTGTCATTGATGACGCCACGCTGGTGCTGGAAGCCACGCCAGCCGCCCCGTTGCACGTTTATCTATCCAACGCACAGGCTGTGGATACCAACGCACAGGCCGTAGGCTTGTTGTTCACGCAAGCCTTGCAAGCCGCATTGCGGCGCGCCGATATGTTTGAACTTCACGCGGCGGCGGCGGTTTCGCCCACAGGCGCGGGGCTGTTGTTCATCGGCGATTCGGGTAGCGGAAAATCTACGTTGACGATGCGGCTGGCGGGCGCGGGTTGGCGCTATTTGACGGACGATTCGCTGTTGTTGCGCCAGACGAAAGACCAACTTTTCGTTACGCCCCTGCGGCGCGTATTCGCCCTGTCGCCGCAAACCCTGAACGCCTGCGGTTTATATTCAAGGCCTCTGCAACAGGCGGAAGACAAAATCGCGTTTGAACCGGCTGCGTTATTTCCCGCCGGACACATTTCGCAATTCGAACCGCGCCATCTGGTGTTTCCCAAACTAACGCACGAACCGCGCAGCGCGCTCACGCCACTCACTCAAGCCAGCGCGATGATGCGGCTGCTCTATCACTCGCCCTGGGCTTGTTTCGATACGCTCACGAGCCGCGCGCATATCGAACGCCTCACGCGCCTCGCGCAAACCACGCGCGCCTGGGAACTGAGCGCCGGACGCGACTTGCTGGAAGAGCCTGACGCAGCGGCTAAGTTATTGGCGAAGCTGCCACAGGATTGAAACGAAGCGTGAAGACAATGATTCCTCTGATTATCAACGCCGATGATTTTGGCTATTCCGCCGCCGTCAATCGCGCGGTGATTCAGGCGCACACGCAAGGCGTCGTCACCAGCGCCAGCCTGATGGTGAACGAAGCCGCCGCTGACGAAGCCATCGCGCTGGCGCAAGCGCATCCTTCGCTCGCTGTAGGCTTGCATCTTGCTTTGGTGTTAGGTCGCGCCGCCTTGCCGCATCACGAATTGCCACATATCACCGATACGCAAGGGCGTTTCACCAATAGCTCGCCTGCCGCCGGGTTTCAGTATTTCTTCTCGCCCGCCGCGCGCCGCGAAGTGCGCCGCGAAATGCGCGCTCAATTCGAACGCTTCGCCGCCACCGGCCTGCCGTTCTCTCACGTAGACGGCCACACTCACTTGCACATGCATCCCGTCATCTTTCGTGAACTGATTGCGCTGTGCGAAGAGTTCAACGTGCGTCGCGTTCGCATAGTGAAAGGCGAAATGCGTTTGAGTTTGTCGCTTGACCGCCAGCGCCTGCCGCTCAAATTCGTGTGGGGTGTCGTCTTTAATTGGTTGGGTCGTTGGTGTGACAAACAATTGGCGGGGCGCGGCTTTGTGCAACCACGCAAGGTTTACGGCCTGTTGCAAACCGGCGATATGAACGAAGATTATTTGCTGGGGCTGTTGCCGCGTATCGAAAAAGTGCCGAGCGAAATTTACGCACACCCATTGGCTTTCGATGCTGACGAAGCGGCACAACGCGAAAACCCCGGCGGTGCGCGCGAATTGCAATCACTCACAAGTCAAAGCGTAAGAGTCGCTATTCAACAAGCAGGTTTCAAGTTGGCAAGTTACCCTCAACTGACAACTGACAACTGACAACTGACAACTGGCATGAAAACACTCGTAGTTCTATTCATCGCCATCTGCGCGCAAGTGCTGGGCGACGTATGCTTGACCAAAGGCATGAAAGCCGTGGGCGAAGTGAATACGCTCAACCCAGCGGCGCTTTTTCAGCTTGGGCTGCAAGTCTTCACGAATCCTTTCATCTGGCTGGGCATTGCGACGCTGACCGTTTTCTATCTGCTCTATCTGGTCGCGCTCTCGTGGGCGGACTTGAGCTTTGTCGTACCTGCCACGGCCTTCGGATATTTGCTCAACGCGCTGATGTCGAAGCTGCTCTTGCATGAACCCGTTTCACTCGGGCGCTGGATTGGCACAGCCGTCATTTGCGCAGGCGTCGCCATCGTCTCGACCACTGAACAGAAAACTGCGAAGCCCAAGCCGGAGGCCGCATGAAAACGGCTTTATTGTTAGTTAGTTTGATTGCGTGCAGTTCGTTGGGCGAAGTGCTGTCGGCTAAAGGCATGCAACAGGTCGGCGAAGTCTCGCTGCGTCCGCGCGCTTTATTGCGTGCCATCAGACAAATGCTGCGCAATCCGTTTTTATTCCTCGGCGTAGTCTTTCTCGCGGTCTCGTTTTTTTCGTTTATCAGTCTGCTGAGTTATGCCGACTTGTCTTACGTCGTGCCGCTTACCGCCGTGAGTTACGTGACGAATACGCTGGGCGCGAAGCTCTTTCTCGACGAACAGATCAAACGCAAACGCTGGATCGGTACAGTATTGGTGATGGCGGGTGTCGTTACGATTTCATTGGCTGCGAAATTTGGCTTTTAAGCATGTAGTACCACCTTCAAGCGGAATGTCTCGCGCGATCAAGACCTTTCGCCTGAAGGCGGCACTACGCACCGGTTAGCGAATCACTTTGCCCTTGAGGCCCAAGACTTGCGCCGCGACGAGGTTGTTGCCGAAGTTGGTGAAGTCGTTGAATTGCCATACGACTTTCTTGTCGCGCGTGACTTCAAGCAGTTGCGGATTCTCCGGCCCCGCATGCGCATTGCCGATGATGACGTTGCCGTTCGGCAGCACTTCAAGCGTCGTGACCCACGCGAAATTGATGCCGGGCAATTCTTTTTGATCGAGGCTCCACACGATTTCGCCTTTGGGATTCACTTCAATCACGCGATTGTTGTTGCCGCCCGCGATTAACGTATTGCCGTTTTTCAGTCGCACAGCGCCGAACAATTCCTTGCCGTGGCCTTCGACGCCGTGGCCGGGCGTGGCGGGACGACCGTTCAAATCCATCACGTAAGTCCACACGATTTTGCCTTTACGGTCATATTCGCGCAGCTTGCCGTCGCCTTCCTGACAGACGATGTATCCGCCCGCGTTATTGCCGCTTTCAACCGGACGAACCATCCGCGTATCACGATGAGCATTGGGCTTTTCAATGGTCAGCGGCAGTTCAAATTTCATCGTGCCGTTTTTGTCAATTTCGAGAATGCGCTGATTGCCACTCTCAGAGATCATCGTCAATCCGTTGGCGAGGCGTTGGTAAGAGTGAATCTCTACGCGGCCTGAATAGCCCGGTTTCGGTTTCGATTCCCACTGCCAAACGATTTGCTTGTCTTTGTTGACCTCGACGACCGTCGTGTAACCAGTTTGAAACAGAATGTTGCCGTTCGGCAGAGCTTGAATGTCATGCACTTCGCGCGCGGTCGGGTTGGGCATCTCCCACTCGACTTGCCCCTTGGCGTTGATAATGCGGATGAACTTGTTATCTGCGCCTAGCACTTTGTAATCGTTAGGCAATGATTGCCCAAAAGCCGAAACCGTCAATAGCAGCAAGCTAATCAAGTAAATAAGAAAGTTTTTGTTCACGTGTGTTTTTCCTTGATTCAGTTAGATGGGTTTTCAGATCAGTGTGCGAGGACATTACGCAATTGGTAGCGCGGATTAGTATCCGCGCTAAAGCAATTCCGTAAATTCATGTGAAAGCCAATCTAAACCAAAATGTCTTTCACAACTTCGCCCGAAACATTCGTTAATTGTCGCTTTATGTTTCGCATTGTTTGAGAAAAAAGTCGAGCGAAGTCGCGCAAACGCCAGCGCATACGCTGTTTACGCTACTCCACAGCCCTCGGCGCGCGTTGTGGCAGCGTTACGTCGCAACCAATGCTTCATCCGGGCAGCGATAAGTCGTTTCGTTTTTGTGACCACAGGGATTTACCACACGTCCATCTCGACATTCCCTGAATACTTACCCATTCGGTATCGCTCACAATCATTTTGCCCCAAGAGGCTTTGAAAGGAACACAAAGTTTATGAAACGGTTTGTTTGTCTATTTGGCTTGCTCATCAGTTGGGCGGCGTCGGTGTGCGCGCAAAACTTCAACCTAACGGATCAAGCGGCAGAGTTTTTCAACGACAGCACGGTGAAAGAGGTGCGCGTCTATTTCGATAATCCGAACTGGTACAACACGATGGTCGCCAACCATCAGATGCAGGCGCAGACGGGCGATCCGTTTATTCCGTGCCGGTTCAAATACGGAACGATTGATCTGCCGCGCATCGGTTGCCGGTTCAAGGGCAATTCGTCGTTTATGCGCAACGGCATCAAGCGGCCTTTCAAATTCGACTTCAACGAATTCGTCCCCGGTACGAACTTTCTCGGCTTGTCGAAACTAAATTTGCAGACCAACGATTTGTCGCCCGATTTCATGCGCGAGAAATTGTTCAGCGACTTCATGGGCAAGTTCATTCCGTCGCTGCGGATGGTACACGTGCGGCTGTTCGTGAACGACGCTTATTACGGGTTGTATACGGCGATGGAGCAGCCCGACAAGAACATGATGGAAAGCCGCTTTGGTCGCAACGAAGACGGCAATATGTGGGAAGGCAACGAAGTTCTCGGGGGTGGCGGA
>JANNUY010000372.1:0-8681 GCA_031414155.1 Acidobacteriota bacterium | reverse complement strand
CTTCGGTTTCGAGCAACGCGACGTATTGCTTGGTGAGCGCGTTTTTGGGCTCGGTCAGAATGCGTTTGAAATCGTCGCGCGTGAGAGGCTGCAATTCGACGCGAATCGGGAAGCGGCCCTGCAATTCAGGGATGAGGTCTGACGGCTTGGCGACGTGAAAAGCGCCGGCGGCGATGAATAGGATGTGGTCGGTTTTGACCCTGCCGTATTTCGTATTGACCGTCGTGCCTTCGACGATGGGCAGGATGTCGCGTTGCACGCCTTCGCGCGAAACGTCGGGGCCGTGGCCGCCTTCGCGTCCGGCGATCTTGTCAATCTCGTCGAGGAAGATGATGCCCGATTGCTCCACGCGGTCGAGCGCGATGCGCGCGACGGTGTCCATGTCTACGAGCTTTTGCTTTTCTTCTTCGAGCAGATAATCCATCGCTTCGTCAACGCGCATCTTGCGCTGTTTGGTCTTGTTGCCAAACAGGCCGGGCATCATGTCTTTGATGTTGATGTCCATCTCTTCGACGCCCTGATTGCTGATGATTTCAAACGAAGGGAAATTGCGCTCGCGCACTTCGAGGTCAACGATGCGCCCGTCGAGCTTGCCTTCGCGCAATTGTTGCCGGAGCTTCTCGCGCGTGCGGGTATAAGTTTCCTGCTGCGTCGCGGCGGAAGGCGAGATCACATCAATAGCAGTGTCGAGCTCGCCCGCTATGGCTTTGCTGGGTGGCAAAAGCATGTCGAGGATTTGTTCTTCTACGTTTTGCTCGGCCTTATCGGCAATCTCTTCGAACTTCTCGGCCTGCACCAAATCAACCGCAATCTCGACGAGGTCGCGGATCATGGATTCGACATCGCGGCCCACATAACCGACCTCGGTGAATTTCGAGGCTTCGACTTTTAGAAACGGCGAAGACGACAGCCGCGCGAGACGCCGGGCGATTTCAGTTTTCCCGATGCCGGTCGAACCGATCATGATGATGTTTTTGGGCATCACGTCCTGCGCCATGTCGGGCGCGAGTTTCTGGCGGCGAATGCGATTGCGCAACGCGACGGCGACGGCTTTTTTGGCGGCGTTCTGTCCGATGACGTGCTTGTCGAGTTCGGCGACGATCTGACGCGGCGTCAGTTCGTCGAGACTGAGCGGTTTTTCGAGGTCTTCTTCTTTGCGGTAAATAACCATAATTCAAGTGCGGAGTGCGGAGTGCGGAGTGCGGAGTGCGGAGTGCGGAGTGCGGAGTGAATGGTGTTTCCGCACTCCGCATTCCGCACCCGTTAGATTTCTTCGATGACTAAATTTTGATTGCTGTAAATGCAGATGTCGCCCGCGATGCGCATGGCGGCTTCGGCGACTTCGCGCGGAACCATTTCAGTATGTTTGACAAGGGCGCGCGCGGCGGCCAGTGCGTAAGGCCCGCCCGAACCGATGGCGACGATGCCGTCGTCGGGTTCGATTACGTCGCCGTTGCCCGACAGCAACAAAGTCGCCGTGCTGTCGGCAATGATGAGCATGGCTTCGAGGTTGCGCAGGTATTTTTCAGTGCGCCATTCGCGCGCGAGTTCGACGGCGGAGCGATAAAGCTGACCGTGGTATTGTTCGAGTTTCGATTCAAAGCGTTGAAACAGCGTGAACGCATCCGCCGTAGCGCCCGCGAAACCGGCGATGACCTTTTCGTTATAAAGTCGCCGCACCTTGCGCGCCGAGGCTTTCATCACGGTGTCGCCAAGCGTAACTTGTCCGTCACCCGCGACAACCACGCTGTCGCCGCGCCTGACGGAAAGGATAGTTGTGCTGCGAATACGATTTTTCGAAGTCGGTGCAAGTGGATAAGGCATAACCGGACTATACGAATCGCTTTTGTTTATTGTCAAGAAACGCAAAACGCAGGCGTTTGCCACGTTCAAAGCCGTGGCTATAATGCCGCCACTTTATGAGCCGCCCCGAGAGGCAGGCTCACACATTCCCAATCAAATAAGAGGACTAATGATGAAATCGAGATTATGGCTGACCCTGTTGGCTTGCTTGTTGGTGTGTACGATGTGTGATGCGGTTAGCGTTGCCGCTGCGGTGCCGGATAAATCACAAGATAAAGCTCAAGACAAAGCTAAAGACGCTGGCCCCAAGCTGACGGATGAGGAAGGCAAGCAAGTTGATAAGATGAACAAGGCGGCGACGGTGGCCGAAAAAACCAAGCTCGGCATTGAGTTCATCAAGAAGTTCAAGAAGAACACCGATTACCGCGCGAAGATTGCCAGTTATCTGGCCGGCCAGATTTTTAACGAAAAAGACCCGAACGCGAAAATTCAGGCGGCCAATCAATACCTCACGGCGTTCGATCAGCCCGGCGAAGCAGAGCAAGTACAGCCTGCGTTGATTGATGGTTATTTGAATACCGGCAAGTTTGACGAAGCCTTTAGCGAAGGCGCGAAATATATTGCCGCTCATCCCGACGACGTATTTGTGCCGCAAGGGCTGGGTTTCAACGGCGTAATGCAAATTCAAAAACAGGGCGCCGAGTGGAAGCACGCCAAAGCGACGATTGAATATCTTAACAAGGCGATGGAAATTCTCGAACAGGATAAGAAGCCAGAAAAGACCGAGAAAGCCGCATGGGAAAGTTATCGCAATACGTGGTTGCCGAAACTCTATCAGGCACAGGGGGCGCTTTTTTACACCATGAAGGACTTGGTTAAAGCCCGCGAGAGTCTCGAAAAGGCTTTCGGTTTCGAGCCGAACGATGTTTTCACTTTGAATTATTTGATCGGCGTGACGATTGACGACTATCAGGTGCTGGCGCAACGCTATCAAACCGAAAAGAAAACCGACCTTTATGACAAAGCCCTCGCCCGAATGGACGAAGCGATTGATTATCTGGCGCGTGCCATCGCTGTCACTGAGGGCAACGCGCAACAAGCCGCCGCCAATACGCAATTCAAAGATCAACTCAAACAGTATTACGATTTTCGCTTTCCCGGCAAAGCGGCGGAAATGCAGGCGCTGGTGGATAAGTACAAAAAGAAATAACCCTCAAAAAATTGCTGCGCTAAAAACAAAACACCGCACAGGATGGCTAGCCTGTGCGGTGTTTCGTTTTTAGCGTGACGCAAAAAAATCAAAGCGTTGCCTTGATGAGGGGCAAGGTGGTGGGTTGCGCTTCAGCCACTTGAAAGGCTTTCAGCAAACGTGCGCTCAACGCTTCGCACTTGGTTTCGTCGTTGAAATAAGCTGTCACCAGCGCATCACCTGCCTGCACTTCGTCGCCGAGCTTGGCGTGGATGAAAAGTCCTACGCCGTAATCAATCTTGTCTTCCAGCCTTACCCGTCCGCCGCCCCATTCCTGCGTAATGCGTCCAAGTTCGTCGGTTTGAATGTGCGAGACAAACCCTGCTTGTTCGGCCTTGACGGTGAATTGTTTATCGCATTGCGGCAACCGCGCCACGTCATCGCATACGCGCGGATCACCGCCTTGCAGTTCGATGCATTGCTTGAAACGTTCGAGCGCGCGACCTGAAGTGATGGCTTCGCGCACTTGCACACGCGCGGCTTCGAGTTCGGCTACGTTGCCCACGACTAACATTTGCGCAGCCAGTTCTAAACTCAGTTCGGCGAAATCTCCGTTGAGGTTGCCCTGCAAACACTCGATGGCTTCGCGGGTTTCGAGTGCGTTGCCGACCCAGCGACCGAGCGGTTGATTCATGTCGGTGATGAGCGCTGTGACGCGCTTGCCTACGCCGCGTCCGGTGGCGCACAGCATCTCAGCCAACGCGCGTGCATCGGCTTCGGTTTTCATGAACGCGCCGTTACCGGTCTTTACGTCCAGCACCAAACCATCAATTCCTTCGGCGAGTTTCTTCGACATAATCGAAGCCGTGATGAATGGACGAAAGGGAACCGTCGCCGTCAAATCGCGCAGTGCATACAGCTTGCGATCTGCCGGTGCGATTTCAGGCGTTTGCCCAATCAGCGCCAAGCCGCACTGGGCGAGTACGTCTTTGAATTCGGCTAAAGAAAGATTCGTGCGAAAGCCGGGAATGGCTTCGAGCTTGTCGAGCGTGCCGCCTGAATGACCGAGCGCGCGGCCTGAAATCATCGGCACCGCGACGCCGCAACACGCCACGACGGGCGCGATGACGAGCGAAGTCTTGTCGCCTACGCCGCCCGTGGAATGTTTGTCTACTTTGGGCAGCGCGATGTGATCGTGCGTGACGATGACGCCGGAATGCAGCATTTCGCGCGTGAGCGTTTGCGTTTCTTCGGCATTCATTCCGTTCAAGAACGAAGCCATCAGCCACGCCGCCATTTGGTAATCAGGAATCTCATCGCGCGTATAGCCTTGAATCAGGAAGGCGATTTCTTCACCCGATAGCGCGTTGCCGTCGCGTTTCTTTTCGATCAAATCTTGTGCTCGCATAGTTGCAGTGTAGTCATTTTATGAAAGCGTGTCAGCAGAGTTGTCTCGTTATCAATGCGTGGCGGATACTGCCCACGCTCACCGAACTGGCAACGCGTAGTGGGTCAGTAGCCCGCGCGTAAGCAAGGGCTGCCTCGGCATTACGCCTGATGGCATCGGCGCACGCATCATCAATGCAGCCCTTGGGCTACACGGACACGGAGATACCTTTTTGAGCTGGCAACCTGAAGTAGACGAAATCAAACGCCGCACCGCGCTCGCGCACCAGATGGGCGGCGAGGCCAATGTTGCGCGGCAACACGCCAACGGCAGGCTTACCGTACGCGAACGCATCGCGCGTTTGCTCGACACTGACAGCTTTCACGAAACCGGCGCGCTCGCGGGCAAGGCTGCTTATCTCGGTGATGAACTGATTGAATTCCTGCCTGCGAATGTCGTGATTGGTACGGGCAAAATTGACGGACGCCGCGTCGTGATCTGGGGCGATGATTTCACGGTACGTGGCGGCGCGGCGGATGCGGCGATTGCGCGCAAGGCGGTATATGCGCTTCAACTTGCCAAGGAGTTGCGCCTGCCGTTGATCGAACTCGTAGACGGCACGGGCGGAGGTGGCAGCGTCAAAACGCTTGAGACGACCGGGCGAACCTACGTGCCTTACGTGCCTGGCTGGGACATTGCGGTTGAGTTGCTTTCACAAGTTCCGGTGATTGCCGCGTGCCTCGGCCCGGCTGCCGGACTCGGCGCGGTGCGCGTAGTCCATTCGCACTTCTCAGTAATGGTCAAAGGCATCAGTCAACTCTTTGTCGCAGGCCCGCCCGTCGTCATTCGCGGCATCGGCGAACAGGTAGATAAAGAAACGCTCGGCGGCGCGCACATTCACGCGCACGGCAGCGGTTGCGTAGACAACGAAGTCAATTCAGAAGACGAAGCCTTCTCCGACATTCGCCGCTTTCTGTCTTATCTGCCCGCGAACGTCTGGCAAGCGTCACAACGAATCGAAACAACAGACGAACCGCAACGCCGCGACGAAGCCCTGCTGTCAATCATCCCGCGCGACCGTCGCCGCGCTTACGACATTCGGCAAATCCTGTCGCACGTCTTCGATCAAGACTCAGTGTTTGAAATGGCGCGTTATTTTGGTGGGGCCATTGTCACTGGCTTCGCGCGGTTGAATGGCTTTGCCGTAGGCGTGCTGGCGAGCGATCCGCAAGTGATGGGCGGCAGCCTCGACGCTGACGCCAGCGAAAAGATGACGCGGTTCATTGACCTGTGCGACACCTTTCATTTGCCCGTCGTTCATTTCGTAGATCAACCCGGCTTCCTCATTGGCACGCGTGCCGAACGCGCAGGCACGGCGCGGTATGGTGCGCGCGCGATGGCGGCGGTTTATCAAGCCCAGGTGTCGTGGTGTTCGATCATCTTGCGCCGCGTTTACGGCGTAGCGGGAGCCGCCCACGGCAATTACGCGCGCTTGAATCTGCGCTACGCTTGGCCGTCAGGCGATTGGGGATCGCTGCCCATCGAAGGCGGCGTGATGGCCGCTTACAAACGCGAAATCGAAGCCGCGCCCGACCCCGCCGAACGGTTGCGCGAAATCGAAGCCATGCTCAACGAATTGCGCTCGCCCTTCCGCACGGCGGAATCTTTCGGCATCGAAGAACTCATTGACCCGCGCGCTACGCGGCCTTTGCTGTGCGATTGGGTAGAGCTGGCGTATGAGTTGCTGCCTGCGCAACTCGGTGTGAAGCGGCGCGGCATGAGACCGTAAGGCCTGGGTGCGCACGCTTCCCAGTGGGCTGTAAAAAAGCAGCGCAACCTTCCCCATTCCGGCCTCGCGCAACGCGAATGATGAAACTAAAGGCGAATGATGAAACTAAAGAAAGCTACGCCGCTTTGTTCCCAGCTTATTTGAAATTCACCTGCACCACATTCGCTGCCTTGCCATCTACGGTCAGCGCCACATCTACGTCGCCGCGTCCCGCGAGGCTGCGCGGCAGGCGGACGTTGATTTGATCAAGTCCCGCCAAGCTGCCTTGTGCGCCTGCGTAAAGCACTTCGGCGTTGAGTCCGCCCAGCGTCGCCGTCACGGTCGAACTCGCCAGCGCGAAACCCGTGCCGAAACAGCCGCGTGTCCGTCGCTAACAGCAACAGCAAGTCGAACCGCCCAAACCTGTCGCGCCCAAGCCGCCTGCCAATGAATGATTACTGATTACGCAGCATGTTTTGCGCAGCTTCGCGGATGCGTGCTTCAGGGCTGGTCGCTGCTTGGCGTAAATGAGGCAAGGCGCGTTGCGTCTCGCCACGGACTTGCAGCAATTGTCCCAAACGCAGGTGCGCTTCGTGATGAGCGGGCGCGAGTTGTATCGCGGCTTGCAACTCCTGTTCAGCTTGGGTCGGTTGACTGTGGGCGGCGAGCGCAATCGCATAAGCCAGATGCGCTTCGGCAAAGGTGGGCGCTGAACGCAAGGCGGCGCGGAAATAGAATTGTGCTTCGGCAAAGTCTCCGTGATTCGCCAACAGGTTCGCCAGATTCAGACAGTTCGTCATTGCTTCAGGCCGTAGCCGCACGGCTTCTCGCCACGCTGCTTCGGCGGCTTTCACTTCATTCAATTGCGGCTTCAATTGCAATAGGCGCGCGCCCAAGGCGGCGTGCAAGTGCGCGGCTGATGGTTCGAGTTTGATAGCCGCTTGCAACGCGGCGACGGATTCGCGCAGTCGGCCTTGTTGCGCCAGCAGGTTGGCGATGGCTTCGAGCGGAGCAGATTCCTGCGGCGCGAGAGCTTGCGCGCGCTCCAATGCGGTGGCGGCGCGCAGCGGTTGTTGTTGCGCAGTGAGCAGTGTTCCCAAGCGTAAAAAAATGCGCCAGTCATTCCCTGCGCGCGTAGCGGCTTGTTCGTATGGCACGATGGGTTGCGCCGGTTTCCCGTGGCGGCGATAGGCTTCAGCCAATTCAAAATAAAACTCGGCTTGCGTGGGGTTGTGTCGCGCGAGTGCGGCTTCCAAGGCATTGATTCCAATCGTCACATTCGCGTCGTGTTTCACCTGGGCTAACGCTGAATAAAGTTCCTGTTCAGCCAACTGCGCGAGTTTGGTCGGATAATAAAACTCAACCTTGCCGCGATAGGGCGGCGTATTGCCGTCGTGTCTTTCGCGGCGTTCGCCGCTTGGTTCAGCCGCAGGTTTGCGCTGAATGAAATGATCGGTGACTTGCGTATGAATCGCGTCAGCGGGGCGTCGCTTCGGCAAATGGCACGTCGCGCAGTTTTGCTCCGCCGTGTGACGACGCACGGCGATCAGTTTGGTCAGCGTGGTTTGATGACAGCTTTGACAGGCCGTGACGTAACGCTGTTGCGCCGCAGGCGTGTCAGACGGTTCGTGCGGATTGTGGCAAGTCGTGCAAGTCAGGAGGTCTTTACTTTGTTTGAAACAAGCCGACTTGCGCAGTTGATAAGCCGCGCTGGCGAATTCAAAGCGTTCGGTTGATTTGGTCGCGCGGTCAAAGTGCAAAAGGTAATCAGCCAACGGTTCGCCGGGGCGATAAGAAAACACTTCGCGCCCCGCGCGCAACAACGAAGCGGGCAGCTTTAACGTAGTCGTTTCGAGATGGCATTGCATGCAAACTTCCAGTTGGCGCTCCGTTGTGAGCCGTGCGGGATTGACGATGGCCTGGCGGATTTGTGCAGGCGGCAGATGCAGTCGCGCGGCTTCGACGTGAGCCTGGCCGGGGCCGTGGCAGCGTTGACAATCAATGCCCGTGGGCAAGTTGGCGGGAAAGCGCGTACCGGCTTCGTGCGTTGGATTCGGCAATTGCATAAAGCCGTTGTGACAGGACATGCAACGATAGGTGAGTTTGCGGCTGAAGCCCGCGTGATCGGCGCGGTCATAGCCGGGACTCATCGCCCAATAACCTCTATCTGCGGCGTACCACGTCAGTGGTAGTTCGATCAATTCGCCTGTGTTCGTGCGGTTGATGAAGCTGCGCGCGTGTTTGCCGGAGCCGAACCAGTAATCCATGCGCGCCGTGACGACGTTGCTGGCGCTGCCGTCAAAACCGGTCTGTTGGCGGTTGAGATAAGGTTGGTTGTCTTGCGCGACGATGGTGAATTGTTGCGTCGAAGCGGCGTGATCAAAGCTGCCTTGTTTAAGTTCGGGAAATTGTTGAACTGAAGCAACTACGCCGAAGGTGCGCGCCATTGCGCTTTGTGCGTAACTTGCGGCGATGGCTTGATGGCAAATGGCGCACGACCCAGCTTCGGCAAAGCCTGTGGATGAGGTTGAGCG
>JANNUY010000371.1:0-3379 GCA_031414155.1 Acidobacteriota bacterium | reverse complement strand
GGAACGCTACACCCAGATGCTCGAACGTCCAGTCGCCCGCGTAGCCTGACCTAATTACATGAAACGCATCATCGTCGGCACCGCCTGCCACATTGACCACGGCAAGACGGCGCTCGTCAAAGCTCTCACGGGCGTCAACGCCGACCGTCTCAAAGAAGAACAGGAGCGCGGCATCACGATTGATATTGGCTTCGCCGACCTCACCGTCGGCGACGTGCATTTCGGTTTCGTAGACGTGCCCGGCCATGAACGCTTCGTGAAAAACATGCTCGCCGGAGCGCATGGCCTCGACCTGGTAATGCTGGTCGTAGCCGCCGACGAAAGCCTTATGCCGCAAACGCGCGAACATTTCGACATCTGCCGCCTGCTCGCCATCAAAGCCGGACTCATCGTCATCACCAAGTGCGACATGGTCGAAGCCGATTTCGCCGAACTCGTCGAAGCCGAAGTCAGCGAATACGTCGCGGGTTCGTTTTTAGAGAACGCTCCGATCTTGCGCGTGAGTTCGCGCACCGGTGAAGGCATCGAACAACTCAAGCAAGCCCTCGGCAAACTCGCGCAACAAGTCGCCGTCCGTGACGAACGCGCCATCGCGCGCCTGCCCATTGATCGCGTATTCACCATCAAAGGTTTCGGCACCGTCGTCACCGGTACGCTCGTCGCCGGACAAATCAACACGGGCGACGAACTCGAAGTCTTGCCGCCTAATCAGCTTGGAGACAAACTCAAAACCAAAACGCGCGGCTTGCAAGTGCATGGCAAGACGACGCAAACCGCGCGCGCGGGCGAACGCACTGCCGTCAACTTACAAGGCATCGAACTCGACGCTGTCACGCGCGGCCAAACGCTCGCCCCGGCGAATCGCTTGCAGGCTTCGTCGTTGCTTGACGTGAGCATTCAATTACTCAAAACCGCGCCGCGTCCGTTGCGCACACGCGCGCGCTTGCACTTGCACATCGGCACGGCTGAAGTTTTAGCGCGCGTCGTCTTGCTCGGACAAAACGAACTCGCGCCGGGCACGACTGGCTTGGCGCAATTGCGGCTTGAATCGCCTACGCTGGCCTTGCCCAACGACCGTTTCATTTTGCGCAACCAGGTGACCATCGGCGGCGGAGTCGTCGTTGATCCGCTGCCCGCCAAACATCGCGCCCGTGATCGCGCGCGCGTCGTCACCGCGCTGAACCAACTCGTCGCCGCTGACGAACTCGAACGCCTCGCGCTCTTTGTCGAAATGGCTGATGAAAAAGGCTTGAGCTTCGCCGAACTCGCCGCGCGCAGCGGTTCGACCGACGCAACCTTGCACGCGGCGACTGACAAGTTCACCAAGGCCAAACGCCTTGTGTCGGTTTCGCAAAATCCGCTCCGCTTGATCGCGCAAGCGCCTTTCAACGAACTGGGCAAACGCCTGCGCGGCGCGCTCAAGACTTTTCACCAACAGGCTCCGCTCGAAGCCGGAATGGCGCGCGAGACGCTGCGCGAAAAGCTGTTCGCCCACACGCACACCGACATCTTTCGCACCGTCATCAACGCCCTGAGCGAACGCAACGAAATCGCCGCCGACAAAGATTTGCTGCGACTGGCCACGCATCGCGTCGCGCTTTCCGCTGAAGAGCAAGCCGCCAAAGATCACGTCGCACAGGCTTACGCGCAAGCCGGATTGCAACCACTCGCGCTCGAAGAAGTCTTGCAACAGGTGAAAGGGATTGACGCACAGCGCGCGCAACGATTCGCGCAAATGCTAATCAACAGCGGCGAACTCGTACGCGTCGGCGAACTCGTCTTTCACCAAACGGCGCTCGACAGCTTGCGTCCGACCTTGCATGCCTATAAAACTCAGCACGGCGCAAAACTTGACGTAGGCGCTTTCAAAGACCTGACTGGCATCTCGCGCAAATACGCAATTCCGCTGCTTGAGTATTGCGACCGCCAACGCATCACGCGCCGCGCTGGTGAGGCGCGTGAGATTTTATAAACGAAAAGGCAAATGACGATGGATTACACAAATTTGATTACGATCAATTCGGCTAAACGCAGCGGCAAGCCCTGCATTCGCAACACGCGTATGACCGTGCAAGACGTACTCGAATATCTCGCGTCAGGAATGTCAGCAGAAGACATCGTGGACGAATTCCCGAACTTGACGTTGGAAGATGTGCGCGCTTGTTTAGCGTTTGCGGCGGATGGCGAAAAACGCACCTTGTATGCAACGGCATGAAGCTACTCTTCGACCAAAATCTGTCGCCCCGTTTGCCCGCTTTGCTGGCAGATATTTACCCTGACAGCGCACACGTCATTCCGATTCAACTCGATGAAGCGGAAGACTTAGAAATTTGGGACTATGCCAAAGAGAACGGCTTCGTCATTGTCTCGAAAGATGCAGACTTTCAGGTGCGCAGCCAGCTGTATGGCGCTCCGCCCAAAGTGGTTTGGATAAGGCTGGGCAACTGTTAGCGCGCCGCCGTAGCAAAGTTGTTGCGCGATTATTCAACCCTGATTCACACGTTTGCACTTGATGAATCGCAAGCGATCTTGCTACTCCCCACCAAACGTTTGGCCTGAAGCCACACGACAACTTTCACTCCCTCGCGTTACTCCCCTGCTCCCCTTCAACACCACCAACTTACGGAGGAACCATGCGCAGATTTTTTTCTTTCCTGGCTTTCGCCTTCTTCTCCCTCGTCATCTTTCTCGTCATCGGGGCGCAAGCACAAAACGTCATTCAACTCGAACCCGTCATCAGCGGCTTGGCTTCGCCGGTGTTAGCAACCAGCGCGCGCGATGGCAGCAATCGTTTATTCATCGTCGAACAAAGCGGCAAGATTCGCGTAATGGCTTCGCCGACAGCGACGACCGCGACGACCTTTCTGGACCTGACCGCAAAGATTTCGTGTTGCAACGAACGCGGTTTATTGGGCTTGGCCTTTCATCCGCAATACGGGACCAACCGGAAGTTTTATGTGAATTACACGCGCATCTTCGACGGCACGACGGTGGTGGCGGAATATCAAACTTCGGTGGGCAACCCCAACGTAGCTGACACCCCAGAGCGCGTATTGCTCACCGTCAATCAACCTTTCACCAATCATAACGGCGGGATGATTGCGTTCGGGCAAGATGGATTTCTTTACGTTGGCATGGGCGACGGCGGAGCGGGCAATGATCCCGATAACCGTGCGCAAAACATCGAAGAGTTGCTCGGCAAGATGTTGCGCATTGACGTGAACAATAAGGCGACGGGGTTGGAATACGCACTGCCCTCTGACAATCCCTTCGTGGGCGTGGCAGGACGCGATGAAATTTATGCGACAGGCTTGCGCAATCCGTGGCGCTTTTCTTTCGACCGGCAAACGGGCGAGCTTTACGCGGGCGACGTAGGGCA
>JANNUY010000370.1:0-19834 GCA_031414155.1 Acidobacteriota bacterium | reverse complement strand
CAAGCCGTGAACGACCTGCCTAAATTCAACCGTCCTGCTGGGACGAAGAGTGAATGCAAAGAAACTTAGTTTCTCGTGTACTAGTCTCATTCACCATCACATGTCTGAATCCAGATATGTGTCACCAACAAAAAAACACTTACTGGCGAAAACCAATAAGTGCTTTGAACGTAAACGACCCGTACGGGATTTGAACCCGTGTTATCGCCGTGAAAGGGCGGTGTCCTGGACCGGGCTAGACGAACGGGTCAAAGATTCGTTTTGGCTTAACTGCCTGCCGAAACGAAACGCGGATATTACGGATGCGGTTATGAAGCGTCAAGGGGGGAGCGTAATTTTATTTCAGCCCTAGCCCCAAGACTTCCCGGCAGTATTTCAAACTGAGTTCGAGTTGTTCGCGTTGGTATTGTTGCTGCGCGACTTGCGGGTCTTGCCCGGCAGCGGGCTTGAAGGCCACGCGCGCCTTGCCTGCTTTAGCCAAAGCCGTGAACCGATTGAATTCGTAAGCGCGAATGTCCCGATAGGGTTCCCAAAACTCTGGCTTACGATAGGTGTAAGGTTTATTGAAGCCCGAAATGACTTCCAGCACGACGGGCACACGCGGGCAGAGCCTGGCGTAGCGGTCAAAATAAGATTGCCATTCGATTTGCCCGTCTCCCATCGCCGTCCACGCGACAACCGCACCATCGGCGTCTTCCCAAATTGCAGAATCACGAATGCCCGTCGTCACCGCGTATGGGCCGAGGATTTCCAAATTCGTATGCGGGTCTTCGAGTGTCCACGTTGCGTTGCCTGAATCCAGCGTCACGCCTACGAAATCTTTTCCGCAATTTTCGACGAGTTCAGCGAGTTGCCAGGCTTGCATATCGCCTGCGTGATTTTCGATGGCGAGCTTGACGCCCGCATCTAGCGCACGTTGGCGTACGGCCTTACATACGCGAATCGTATCTTTCCAACGCGCGGGCAATCCGCCCGGCAATTTGCGATCATCGAACGTACCTTGATAACAACGCGCGACCGAAGTGCCGAGTGTTTGGGCTACGCGAATCAGCAGGGCGAGATGCTCATCCGCCGTACCATATTTCGCATTGAAGCTTTTCGCTGAAGGGCAAATGCTGCCCGTACCCGCTTGCACTTCGATGCCCAGGTCGGCAGCACGCTTTCGGATGTCTTTGAGGTAAGCCTCGCTGTGGCTTTCGTAAACGTCCAAATCTGAAAACAGCACGACATCCACTTTTTGTTGCGCGGCATATTCAAGCAACTGCGGAGCTTTCCAGCCCATCGCGCGAATCGAAAAATTATCGAAGCCTAGCTTGATATTGCGCTTTTTCGTCGCCTGCATAACTGGTTGTCGAAGGTTGTCGGTTGGAGCAACCAAATAAGCGGCTGCACAAATTTGAGCGAATTGACGGCGTGTAGTTTGACTCATTGGTAGTAGTTTCGATTCACGTCAGAGCTTCAGCATATCTTGCAACAGTGTCCAATACTCTTTGCTCACCGGCATAACAGAAAGCCTCGGCAAGCGTACCAGATCGAATTCGCTGAAAGCCTCATTGGCTTTTACGTCAGCCAACGTAATCGGCGTTTCAACGCGACGTTTGGGTTTGAGATTGACGACGACCAAATGTTCATCATCAGCATTCGGGTCAGGATAAGCATCAGTGACAGCTTCGGCCAAACCGACAATCGCCTTCACGTTGCCGGTGTGATAGATCAACACTTCATCGCCCAACCTCACCGAGCGCAGATTTTTAAGCGCCTGATTGTTGCTGACGCCGTCCCAGACGCACTTTTTATCAGCTTCGAGTTGATCGTAAGAATAAGTTTCGGGTTCGGTTTTGAATAACCAACGTTGTGGCATGGTCTTTTACTCTTTGCGAGCTTGCTTACTCAGCAAGCCGGAGTGTGTGTAGCGTTTCGCTCTGCCGCTCCCGCTTTGACGTTAGCACACTGTGAATTTACGCGGAACCGGTGAGATGAACCAACGGAAGTCAGGGCGAGACAATGAATCAGTTTATAGTATTAACGGTTTCGTAATGTCAGCCAGGTTGGCATCGGCGGCACGTTGCAAATCATTAGGCGCGAGTATCATTTGCAAACCGCGTTGTCCGGCACTGACGCTGACAAGGTCGTGTAAAATCGCAGTTTCGTCAAGGTAGACCGGGAACTTTTTCTTCGTTCCGAGCGGCGACACACCGCCGCGAATGTAACCTGTCAGCCCCTGCAATTCCTTCACCGCGACGAGTTCGATTTTCTTGTTGCCGGTGACGGAAGCGAACTTCTTCAAATCCAGTTCAGTATCAGCCGACACGCACGCCATCACTACGCCCGTCTTGTCGCCGCGCGCAACCAACGTTTTGAACGTAGCCTCCGGCGGCATTTTCACCTTGCGCGCCACGGTGACTGCATCAAGTTCGTCTTCGCTAACTTCATAAGCGCGCAATTCATAAACGATCTTGAGCTGATCGAGCATACGCGCCGCAATCGTTTTCATTTATCGTTAATGGTTAATTGTGCGCAGCCTTTGCCGCTTCAACTTCAAGCGCCTGTTCCCACGTCGTGTAAAGCTTCTGCAACTGCGCTTCAATGTTTTGATATTGCGTATTGAGTTCTCCAAGTTTGACGTGATCGCGCGCTACAGCATCGGTCGCCATCTCGGCGAACAGTTCGTCGCGTTGCGCTTCCATCCCCTGAATTTGCGCTTCAAGTTCGGCAGCCTTTGAGGGTTTGTTGCGCGACTTATTCGATTTATTTGACTGGGCGGCGGGCTTGGTGCTTTGAACCACCACGGGTTTGGCCGCCGCCGCTTTTTGCGCTTCGCGTTCGGCGCGTGCTTGTTCGGTCAGTCGGGCTTGCGCTTCGGCCATTGCGCGGTGATGCGCTTCATAAAACTCAGTGTATCCGCCATCGAAGTATTCCGCGCTGCCTGCCGAGAAATACAAAATCTTCGTGCAGATGCGGTCGAGAAAATAACGGTCGTGCGAGACCGTGATGATCGTGCCGTCGTATTCGTTGAGCGCCTCTTCCAGCGTTTCGCACGAAGCGATGTCGAGATGGTTCGTAGGCTCGTCGAGCAGCAGCACGTTGACGCGCGAATAAATCAACTTGGCAAGCGCCAGTCTTCCCTTTTCGCCGCCCGACAAAGCCGAGACTGATTTGAATACGTCGTCGCCGCTGAACAGGAAGCGTCCGAGAAAGCCGCGCAATTCGCCATCGGCGACGCCGTGGCCCGCGATGGTGCGCAACTCGCCTAGTACGTCGTTGCGGTCATCCACTGTATGCAGCCGTTGATCGTAATAGCCCGTCACGACGCCGCTGCCCCAACGCGCTTCGCCCGCCAGCGCAGGCTGTTGGTTGAGCAAAGTGCGCAACAGCGTCGTCTTGCCCGTACCGTTCCCGCCGATGATGCCGAGGCGTTCGCCACGCCGCAGCAACAAATCTAAATCGCTCGCTAACACCTTGCTGCCATAACCAACCGCCAGCTTTTCA
The DNA here is from genome assembly GCA_031414155.1 of Acidobacteriota bacterium. Classification (GTDB taxonomy): domain Bacteria; phylum Acidobacteriota; class Blastocatellia; order RBC074; family RBC074; genus JACPYM01. Next base: position 16,345 of record JANNUY010000370.1, on the reverse strand, counting down.
AGCATCAACACTTGATCGCCAGTGCGCGCCGTCGGCTTGAGTTTGAAATTCGCCGTGTCGAGTTGATTGACGCTTTCGAGCCGTTCGATTTTTTCAAGCTGGGTGCGGCGCGATTTGGCTTGTTTGGTTTTCTGTCCGGCGAGATTGCGGCGGATAAAATCTTCGGTCTTGGCGATCATGCCTTGCTGCAATTCATAAGCGCGCTGTTGCTGTTCGCGGCGCTCTTCGCGCAATTCAAGATATTGCGTGTAATTACCTTTGTAACTGTCAACCTTGCCGAATTCGAGATCAAGTACGCGCGTCACCGTGTGATCGAGAAAAAAACGGTCGTGCGAAATGATGAGATAAGCCGACGGATATTTTGAAAGATATTCTTCCAGCCATTCAACCGCGTCTACATCGAGATGGTTCGTCGGTTCGTCGAGCAACAGAATGTCAGGTTCGAGCAATAACAAACGCGCCAAGCCAAGGCGGTTCTTTTCGCCGCCCGAAAGGTTTTCTGCGCGCTTACCGAACTCGTCCTTGCCAAAGCTCAAACCTTGCAGCACGGCTTCGGCGCGCGCGTGAAAGGTGAATCCACCGCCGTCTTCATAGGCGTGTTGTGCGTCGCTATACTCATGCATTGCGCGCTCAAGCTCATCGCCTTGCGCTTCGCCCATGGTGTGTTCGAGTTCACGCATTTTGGCTTCAAGCGCAATCAATTCGCTGAACACTTGCAAGGCCGCGTCGAGTACGGTTTCGGCTCCGGCGAAATCTACGTGTTGTGCCAGCACGCCGACACGTAAGGTTTTCATCCGTTCGAGTTCGCCGGTGTCGTGCGACTCTACGCCGTTAATCAGGCGAAAGATCGTGGTCTTGCCCGCGCCGTTGCGCCCGACCAAGCCAACGTGTTCGCCGGGGTTGAATTGAAAGCTGACACCTTTGAGTACGTCTTGGGTGCCGTAAGATTTGGTTACATCTGCGAGACGAAAAAGCATAGATATTGAGACCGTGAGAGGATGAGACAAAAAGAAGGAGAGACCGAAAAGACAAAATACCGCGATTGTCTCTCGGTCTCTCCTTCTCTCAGTCTTTACTTTCTCGTCGTCTATTTTTTAGGAGTGGCTCCCGCCGCAGGAGAAGCTGGCGGAGCAGTCGCTGCTGCCGCAGGCGCACTCGACACCGGGCGCAACACGCCGAAGCTGTTCGGATTATCATAAGTTGATTTCGCCAACACGTTATCAATCTTGGCTTCGTCACGGGCGCGCGTGAGCAACGCGGCGTTCACCAACGAACGGCGCTGATTGAGAATGTAATCAGAAATCTGTTTACGAACTTCGGGATCATCCGCCGTGAGTTGGCGGCGCTCAGTGCGTTTTTGCGTGAGCTTGAAAATGTGAAAACGTCCGCGTTGATCTTTCAACGGGCCGAGTCGGTCGCCTTCGCTCATTGCCATCAGTTTGGCTCCGAGATCGGCGGGCAATCCGGCTTGTGCCAGCCCGGCGAATTGGGTTTGCGGAATAAAGGGCAAGTCGCCCGCCTGCAACGCACTCTGGTCTTCTGACTGGCCGCGCGCCAACGTAGCGAAATCAGTTCCGCTGGCTAAACGCCGACTGATGTCGGTGATTTTGGCCTGAGCGGCGACCGGGTCTTTCGCGTCGTTTTTCATTCCGTTGTCAGCCGGGTCAACAATGATGTCGGCCACCGCTACGCCGGGTTCAGCCACAAACTGATTCGGATTTGACTTAAATAAATAAGTGATCTCGCGGTCTTGCACTTTCAGCGACACACCAAGTTTGTCTTGCAACTTTTGAATCGCCATTTGCTTGCGAATGTCAGCGCGAATGCCTTCTTGCGTTTGGCCGCTACCTTTCAGTTGCTTGTCAAAATCTTCTTCGGTCATTCCCGCTTCCTGTTTTTGCTTTTGAATGAACTCGTTGATCTCTTGATCAGTCGGATTGATGCCGTCTTTTTGCGCGCGTTGATAAAGCACTTCTTGCTGAATCAATTCGTCCAACACTTGCAAACGCGCCGAAGCGAGTTCAAGCGGGGAAAGCGAATTTTCAGATGCCTGACGTTTGGTCAAGCGGTCAACTTCTTCGACAGTTATGGTCGTGCCGTTGACGGTCGCTGCCGCTTCTTTGCCGCCGCTGCTCGACGTTGACGACGAAGTGCCGCTGCCGCCGCCGCAACCTGATAACAAAAGCGTCAAACTCAATAAACCGACAGTAGGGATGGCAATGAGATATTTACTCACGGTGTTAATCTGCTCCTTAAAAAATGGGTAGGACAGGTTCGTAACCTGTCCGCTATCTGAATGACGGTAAGGCAGGTTACGAACCTATCCTACGCAATACATTACGCCAACGCGATCACTTCAATTTCGACTTTCACATCACGCGGCAAGCGCGCGACTTCAACCGTTGAACGCGCCGGTTTCGACGCATCGAAAAACCGCGCGTAAACCTCGTTCAGCGCGGCGAAATCATTCATGTCCTTGATAAACACTGTAGTTTTGACCACGCGGCTCAACGACGAACCCGCCGCTTCGAGAACGGCTTGCGCGTTCAACAGCACGCGTTCGGTTTGCGCCTTGATGTCGCCCTCGACAACTTGCATCGTCGCCGGATCAAGCGGAATTTGCCCCGAACAAAAAATCAGGCCATTGGCCTTGATCGCCTGCGAATAAGGGCCGATAGCCGCTGGAGCCTGTGCGGTCTGAATGATTTCCATCACATGATATGTCCTTCGGTGATTGCGTTAGGGTTTGAAATTAAGGCGCGGATTGTACGGAGCGCCTGCGCGGAAAGCAAAGCTGCCACTTCCATAAATAAAACAGGAGCGGATTCGTTGAGAACCCGCTCCCTGAATTGACTGCAAAAAATGGATGCGCGTTTAGAAGTGGTACTTCAAAGCAAACTCCAAGTTACGCGCGTTGCTCACCGTACCGAAGATGCGGCCAAAGGTGTTAGGGGCCGCAATACTCACCGAAGGAGGCGAGAAGCTAGGGTGATTCGTGGCGTTGAAGAATTCGGCGCGGAAATCAATATAGTTTTTTTCCGACACATAAAACTTCTTGCCGAGACTGGTGTCCCAATTGGCGTAACCCGGCGCACGGACGATGCCGACCCCGGCTGAACCGAACTTGCCGAGTGCAGGAATCGCAAACGCATTGATGTCGAGCCACAAGCCGTCCGGCGTGCTGCCTGAAGGAACGGTTTGGTTGCTCGGTACCGGATTGCCCACCAGATTCGGACGCGCCGCGCCGCGTCCACCTTGTAACGAACGATCAGCCGCCGTCACCGTGATCGGGAAGCCCGTGCGGAATTGCACGATGTTGCTCAATGACCAGCCGCCGATAATCGCGTTGAGCACCGGATGCATGTCGCCGCCGAAGCTCTTGCCTTTGCCGACCGGCAGTTCATAAGTGCCTGACCAGACGAAATTATGCTTCGCATCGAAAAACGCTGGGCCATAGTTGTAACCACGACGGTCATAATGATTCGCCGAATAAGCGCCTTGTGCCGCTACGCCGCCGCTGCCGTAATAACCGAGGTTGTCGGTCATTGTTTTACTGAACGTATAAGAAGCTAAAAATTCCAGCCCCTTGCTGCTGCGTTGTCGCATGCTCATCTGCAACGAGTTGTAACGGCTCACGCCCCACGAGGCCGTGCCGCTGATTTGCGTAATCAAAGGCAACACCGGGAACAGTGGGCGACGCGAGTTGAGCGCAGCCCATTGCGCCGGATCAACGTTCGCCGGGCCGGGCAAGGGCTGGTTCCAGTCAGTCGGAGCTACCAAATGCGTCGCGTTGTTGCCCACATACGCCGCCGAGAACGAAGTCGAACCGCTCAAGGCATATTCGAGTGTAAGGTTGTATTGCTGCGTGAATTGCGGACGCAGCTTCGGATCCCAAACACGAATCTGACCGTTCGGTGTGTTGCGTACGATCACGTCAGTGAAGCCTCTAGTGATCGTGCCCGCACCCGTCGTCTGGTCGTAGGTTTGATCGGCTTCGTTAAAGAACGGCGGGTTGAGCGGCAAGCGCAAGTTCGCGCCTGTGCCTTCCATGAATTGCGTGATGCCGTAACCGGCGCGCACCACCAACTTGTTATTGAATTTTTCCGGCGTCCACGCGAAACCGATGCGCGGTTCATAGCCTTTATAGAAAGGCGCATACAACGCGCGGCTGTTGCCATCGCGTCCGGCAAACAGTTGCTTGCCACTGAACAATTCAAAGCTTGATTGGCGGTCTTTCACTTCTACGACTGGCGAGGTGTATTCCCAACGCAAGCCGAGGTTGATCGTGAAATTGCTGCGCACTTTGTAATCGTCCTGGAAGAAAATGCCCAAGCGATTTTGGCGATGTCCCCACGAACCAGTCTGGCTGCCGATGCTTTTGTTCGACAACAGATCAAGCAGGAAGTCGGCATAAGCTGAGCCGCTGAAACGTCCGTCATAGGTGAAACCGCCCAGAATGCCGTTGTTGCCCGGATAAAAACGGTTTTGTTGATAGCGCAACAACTGACCGCCCATCTTGAACGAATGGCGTCCGCGCAGGATGGTCAGATTGTCGCCATACAGAAAGTTATTTGAGACGTTGTCGGAAGAAACCACACGCGTGCCGATACCCGTGAGACCGTTGCCCAACGTGATCGCACTCAAACCAACAAAGGATTGCGTGCCAGGGATGCCGAATTTTGTATTGGCATTGCCCACCGAAGCCCAGTCATTCACGTCATCAATGAAAACCGTACGATTCATGCCGACGCGCGCTTCGTTGATGATGGTGGAACTAATTGAGCGCGTATAATTGAACACGATGCTTTGCGGACGGCTGAAACTCTTGCCTGGAAACGCCAACGGAAACGCGCCGCGGCTGCCCAAACTGTTATAATTGCCGAACGAATAGCGACCGCTCAGGTTATCTTTGTCAGAAAACCGCGCATCCAGTTTCACGTCGAACTGGAAGCCATCTATCGCCGAAGCCGTGCTCGTGTTGTAAATGCCCAAGCCCGTCGCCGCGTCTACGCGCGAGGCCTGTGGATAAAGTACGTTATCGGCAAATAAAGCCTTCGCCGCCGGATTGATAATGCGATTGGTAGGAATGACATTACCTGGGAAGCAAGCCGTGCGGTCTGCCGCCGTGCAAAGGCCAGTCTTTTGCGGATCACGAATCGGCGTCGTGATGCTCGCCAAGTTGCCTGCGCGCCAATCGGGTGAAGCTACGTTCACCGAAGTGTTGCCACCACCGCGCTGTTTCGTGCCTTGATAGTCAGTGAAAAAGAAAAACTTCTCTTTGATAATCGGGCCGCCCAGCGTGCCCCCAAAAACGTTCTGACGCAGCTTTTGTTTTAAGGCTTTGCCGTTGGCATCGCGTCCATTGTTGCGGTTGTTTTCCCATTGGTTGGCGTCGAGTTTGTCGTTCCGCAAAAACTCGAACACGTTGCCGTGAAAATTATTCGTGCCTGATTTCATCGGCGCATTGACGATGGCTCCCGTCACGTTGCCGAACTCAGACGACGAGTTGCTGGTTTCGACGCGGAACTCGGCCAGCGCGTCTACGCTGGGTTTGTAACCGATCAGGTTATCAATCGTTTCGTCCACCGGCAGACCGTCGAGCAAAAACGAATTCCCTTGCTCTCGGTTGCCGTTCACATACGGACGGCCTTGCGCGCCTTGCCCTGCGCCAGTCATGCCGCGCGGGTTAGGTGTGATCGAACCGGGTACGAGCAAGGTCAATGATTGAAAGTTGCGTCCGTTAAGTGGCAAGTTCGTCGCAGTTTGTCCCGTGATGACACTGCCGACGGTGACGTTTTCGGTCTGCAATATCGGCGCGACATCTTGCACGTTGACGATTTCGCTGACTTGCCCAACCGTCAATTCCAGATTGACGCGGGCGATCTGGTTCACTTCGAGCTTGATGTCGTTCGAAGCCAGTTTTTTGAATCCGCTTTTTTCGGCGCTGATGACATAAACGCCCACCGGCAAAAACGGAATGGTGTAAATGCCCGAATCGCTGGATTTCGCTGTGAATTCGAGTTTCGTTCCTTGGTTAGTGGCGATGACTTTGGCATCGGGGACTGACGCGCCTTGCGGGTCAGTAACCGTGCCGGTCAGCGTCGCCGTATACGTCTGGGCAAAGCTCGTCGCAGTCAATGAAAGAACTGCGCACAAGAGCAAACAAGCCGAGACGATTTTTGCTGTTGTTCTCATATAAAGTAACTCCTTCTGTAGGCAGACCTGAAATGAATCAGGCGTGCTGGTTAATTGAATCAGGATAAGATTCTGAATTTTCTCCCAGCCAAGCTGTCGGTCTTGTTCTTCTAAAAGATTGCAAAGCTAATTTCGCAGAGATGCGTGATGTGTTGTAATATCTTTATTATCAATCGTGCGAGCAGTATAGATAAACCACTTCACGAATTGCAAAGCATCATTAACCCAAACCATTGCTTTTGCGCATTATTCTCGTTTGCTTATGACGCTTACCCGTCGAAATTTTCTCAAAGAAACCGGTGGCCTGTTGGGACTATCGCTCGTCCCGCAAATCAATCAGTCGTCCGCCGCTGATCCTTTGCTGACCGGTTGGAAGAATCCTCCGCGCGACTGTCGCCCCCAGACTCGCTGGTGGTGGCCGGGAAATGCCATCAGCAAAGAAGGAATACAAACACAACTTACCGCGATGAAAGGCGCTGGCATCGGCGGTGTCGAAATCATCAGTTCGTGGCAATGGTACGAAAAAGGAAACCTGCCTTACCTTTCTGATAATTTCTTTAAGATGATCCAGTTCACCGCCGAGCGAGCCAGGTTGCTGGACATGTCAGTTTCGCTGGCTTTCGGCGCAGGGCAGAATTTCGGCGGATTCTGGGTTCCGGTAACAGAGCGTAGCAAATGCCTCGCGCCTACCTGGTTAGACATAACTGGCCCCCAACTCATTAATGCTGAGTTACCGGCTTTCAAAGTAACTCAATCGCAACAAAGCGTAGCCGGGAATTTATTAGACGGTCAAATTACGTGGCAAGCCATTGATCAAGGGCAAATTATTGCCGTCGTGGCGGCGCAAGTCGAAGGCAATCAACTTAAAGAAGATACTCTGACCGTCATTACAACCAATATCTCAAATAACAAATTGCAGTGGGAAGTTCCCGCCGGTCAGTGGCAAATTGGCATTTTCCGGCTGCAATACACCGGCCAACCCAATTCCACTCAGAATTTTGAGCCGCCTAATTATTGCGTAGACCATTTCAACCCGCAGGCTATGCGTAATTACGTCAATCACCTCGGCGGCATTTTCACGAAAAAACTCGGTAAGTATTTCGGCACAACCATTAGTTCATTTTTTGCAGATAGCTTTGAATTAACGCCATTACCCGATAGCTTGCTTTGGAGTAACAACCTGCTCGCCGAATTTAACCGCCGTAAGGGTTATGATTTGACACGGTATCTGCCAGTGCTTTGGCGAGAGACAGGAGCTATTACTTCGCGCATTAGGTATGACGTAAACGAATTTCTCTATCAACTGGGGAAAGAAAATTATTATGGAGAGTTCACAACTTGGTGTAAAGCAAATAGGCTTCAGGCTCGCATCCAACCGCACCACCGCTTCACTAACGAAGTGGTCGAAGCCGCCGGGCTGACGCAACAGCCTGAAACCGAAGTTTGTACCGCCCGCTTTGAAACGATAGCTGACCCGCGCAAAGCCACTGCTTCCGGTGCGAAATTTTATGGCCGCGAAATCGTCTCGGCTGAAGCCTATACTTTTATACACCCGGAGCGGTACCGTACGACGCTCGAAGAAATGAAGCGCGCCACTGATGCTTACTTACGCGACGGAGTAACTCAAATTATCAACCACGGATGGACTTACTCAGAAGAACTTGAAGTCGCGCCTGAACGCGATATGCCGGGGGCAAGCCAAATACAACCCTGGATGCCGTGGTTCAAGCATTATCGGGGTTTGAGCGATTACGTCAGCCGCTCTTGTTGGTTATTGCGGCAAGGCAATTTGGTCGCCGACATATTGATTTACTCGCCGCATGCTACGGCCTGGTCAGAAAGCGTCATTTTTGACTATACCCGACAACGACAGGCCTATGGCAACTTACCCAAGACTCTATTAGCCAACGGATATGATTATGATTTAGTAAACGACGACCTATTACAAAATCGCGCTGAAGTAACTGAGGCTGGCGAGCTTAAAATTAACCAGCATAAATATCGAATTCTGATACTCCCCAAAGCTACAGTAATTCCGCTTGCCACCATGCGACGCATTGAAGCCTTTGCCCTAGCGGGCGGGGTCGTTATCGCTTTAGATCAATTGCCTCGGCAGGCAGGCGGATTGCAGGATACCGTCTTTTTACACGACGGTATCCTGTCAGAAATCGCTCACAAGCTATTTAATCTGCGCAATAGCAATGTGCATTTTCTGCCAGAATATAAAATAAGTGAGCCGCCATTCAGTTCACCAGAGGAACCATACAGCAAAACTGCTCTGATTACCGCCCCTCAACGAAAACTGCTGGAAATACTCCGTGAGATAACGCCGCCTGACGTTTCTTTATCCGACGATGCACAAAGTGACGGGCTGACTTTTATTCACCGGCGTGCAGGCGATAAGGATATTTATTTCTTGACTAATTTGCAGCCGGAAAAAATATCCACGACCCTAAGCATTAGAGTAACTGGCAGACGCGTAGATATTTGGGACGCAATGTCAGGCCAAATTAAGCAACTGCCTGAATACCGCACAACGATGACGCGCACTGAAATTCCCCTAACCTTCTTTCCGTGGGAATCTCTGTTTCTCGTTTTTCAACCCAATGTTCCGCCAGCTTATGTCACGCGTACTGATTTGGCAGTGATCGAAACAATTCGCCCAGACGGCATCATCGCCTATGCGGCACGCGAGGGTGAACATTCTGCCGTCGTGGCACAAGGGATGAGCCGCCGCACCTTACGCGCCTATGCTCCGGCGTTACCGCAAGTTATCCCCATTCGCGGCCAGTGGAATTTCACCGCCACCGGGGTGAGATTCGCCCGCCTTAACAAGGCACTGACTGCCTTAACTTCCTGGACGGAAAGCCAAGACACGCGATATTTGTCTGGCGAAGGTATTTATGAAATCGCTTTTACGATGACACCAGAGAATATGCCGGAGGACGTGAGATGGATTTTAGAATTAGGAACGGTAGCTGAAACCGCCGACGTTACGCTCAACAACAAACATATTGGCGTGCGCTGGATGCAGCCTTACGATTTTGATGTTACTCGTGAGTTAAAAAAAGGTGAAAATTTACTACGAATTGCCGTCACGAACACATTGCATAACCATGTGGCTGGCTTAAAGGCAATGCCTGACTTACCACCAGTGCTTAAAAAACGCTATCAACAGACATTCAGCAATTACGAGCTTGGCGCAACTGCTTTAGAGCAACGTGACCTACGGCATCCTCTTTTACCCTCTGGCCTATTTGGCCCGGTGCGCCTTGTGCCTCAGGGTATCGTACTTTTCAAGCTATAATCAGCATCTTCTGCTTTCGTTTATACCTTGCGTTCATTGCCCGAAGACATGCTTCTGGCTAATAACAAACCGGCAATAAATGAAACGAAGCTGGCGATAATTACGCCATAATAAGCAATGACATAAGAACCCGCGCGACGGGCGATCTCACCGGTAACAATATTACCAAGGGCGCCTCCCGCAGTTTCAATAACGGCAATGCAGGCAATAATCCGTCCCAGGTCGCGCAACCCAAAACATTCCGCCACGAGCAGTTGTATCGTAACAAAAGCTCCGCCGTAACCTAGCCCGAATAACACCGCGAAAGTGGTCGCGTTCCCCGAATTCAAAAACGGTAACATTAAGCAACCTAACACAAGAATGGCACAACAAACCGCATTAACTTTCGGGCGCGACCATTTATCACTCGCTACGCCGAATAATAGTTTTCCTCCAATGCTGGCAATCCCCATCAGCGATTGCACCCAGCGTGCTTCGTCACCAGACATACCGATTTGCGGTGAAGTAAGAAAAACGATGAGCTGTTGCACAACGGACAGAATCGCATAAAACAACATCATCGCGCAGACAGCAAAGACCCAGAACAGCGGCGAGCGCAAGGCTTCACTCAGCGTCATTCCCGATAAGGTTTCAGGCGCAGGCGGCGTGGCCGAGATTTCGTCAACTTGCGTTTCGCCGTCCGGCAGTTGGCCGACTTCATGGGGGTGGATTTTCACAATCAACCAAATCGCTGGCAGCAATAACACCCATACACTGGCGCTCATCATTAACATCGCGCTGCGCCAGCCGTAATTACGAATTAAAGGGCTGGCTACCATAGGAATTACCACCGTTCCTAAACTTGTGCCGGTAACCATAATACCGATGGCAGTGCCTCGTTGCTTATGAAACCAATTAGACATCAGCACCATGTTGGGAATTAAACTGACGAAACAAAGGGTTAAGCCAAACAAAACGTGGGCAGCATAAATTTGTGGCCTGACCAGTGCTTTTGAGTAAACCAATAATCCAATCCCTAGTAACACACAGCCAATGGTCATGAATAATTTCAAGTTAATACGGCGCAACAAATTACCCGCAAAAGGCGACAATAACCCGGATAAGACAAAGGTCGTCGCGCTGGCAAAGGCGATGCTGGGCGCTTGCCCCAAGCCGCCCATTTCTTTGAGCATCTCAGGATAAAAAGCGGGAAGCCCACCAATAGAAAAACCATTAGAGAGCATCATCGCCAGCGTTGACACGGCAACAATCCAGTAACCGTAAAAAGCCTTCGGCGTCGCTGGGGAGTCAGTTAAACCTTTTTGCATAAAAAGTGGAGCAAGACAGGGTAGTGATGAAATTAGTTAAGTGGCATTGGTAATGCTTGGCCACGATCCCGCCAAACTGAGATTTCACTTTACCTGTTGCCTAAGTATTTTCAAAATGACTGAGAGCAAAGCAGGTCTTTGTCTTAAAAGCCTTTCTCAGATGAACCTCAGCTCGCCTAGTGCAACGATACAGGTCGTTTGATGAATTCGCCCTGGCAAACATCGTTGATCTTCCCGTTTTCATACATCACGCTACCACGCACGATGGTGTGCGGGGGCAACCCTTTCGTCGTAACCCCCTCAAACGGCGTGTGATCTTTAGCCGAAAGGAAGGCTTCGGCAGTTATCGGTTGTGCTTTCTTAATTACTCACCGGCTTGAAGCGTTAAGGTATGAAAGAATGGGTGTACCCATTAAAGCTCCGACGGCTTGAAAAATCTGCTCGCCTTTTTGTTTGGCGGTCGCCGTAATACTTTGCAGGTAATTGCGCGCCGATGGCTTGAAAGGTCGGCTCCAATTGATTCAGCCGGGCGGCAAAAGTTTGATAGGCCGGTAACTTGGGAAAGTACTCCTGCCAGTAATCGCGGATAAAACTATGCATCGCTTGCTTGGTGAACCGCTGGTGCAGATGACAAAACCAATAAATCGCAATCAGTTCCTGGTCGGTAATCCCGCCCGGTTGCGCATTGTTACTGGTTCGTTGAAAACCAGCCGCGCGCCCCTTATCGTAAAGCTCGCAGGCAAGTGTATAGAGTTGAATGAGTTGGAGTATCGTTTTCACACAACAAATCTACTCGTTAAACCCGCTTGCCTGCGATTCCAACCCCTGATTCACATAAGTGTTTAGAGTGCTGTGGAGAAATTACTTTTCAGGGATTTGATTTTTTTGGCACGGCTGTAATTCCACTAGCTTGCCACTGGTTTCAGCCGCGCGGCGCAATGCCAAGCGTTGTGCGGCATCCCACGCCAGCGGACGTTCGACGGGTTTAGCGGTTTGCGTGAGCAGCCAATACTTGCCCGGCGCGAGATGCGTGAAGCGAAATGTGCCGTCTTTTTGCATGTAAGTTTGCGCGTAACGCAACAAGTCATCCGCAGATTCTTTTTCGGCAGGAATTAGATGTACGAGTTGATAGGCTTGTGCTTTGCCGCTTAACGAAGCCGCGCCTTCAGCCACAGTAACGATCAGCCCTGTCGCGCGTTCGCCTTGTTTTAGGGCCAATCCATTAAGCACCGGATCGGCCAGCACAGGATTAGTACGAGTCTGATTAGCCGGTGCGGAAACCTGCGTCGTAGCCGTTTTGCGCGTGGTCGTCGCCTGGGTTGCTGCTGGCGTGGGTGCGGGCTTATCCCATTGCAGGTTGCGCACATACCAAGTCGCGGCAGGCAATTCGGTGGCGAGGCGATAACGTCCGGCGCGCAAGCCACGCAAGGTGAAAGCGCCTTGCGCATCAGGTGGAACACGACGCGCGCCGAAGTTGAGACCGCCGCCGAAGACTTGAGAAGGTGATGAAGTCGGTGGCGCGGTTTCGCTGACGGCGCGCAATAACGTTTCGTTCAAAAATGGTATACGCGGCAGCCGACAAGCTGTTTCATTGGGTAACGCAAGTTTCTCGAACTTGAGGCGTCCGCTGATCGAAGCCAGTGGTAGCAATAACAACTCAACACCCGCGAGGTCAGCGCCGCGCACGCTGATGCGTTTGGGCGTAGTAGCCGCGTCGCCTTCTTCGTTGCTGCGGTTGGCGACGATTTCATATTCGCCCTCGGCAATGCCGTAAAACGCAAAGCCGTTATTCGACAACGCACCACCGCCACGCGGGCCACCGGGTCCGGGCATTCCGGCGGGCATTTGCGCCGACGTAGCCACGACCGTGTCAGTGCCCGGCACATTCAACGTAATGAGCGTAGGCGCAAACCTTCGGCTCGTTTCGGCGCTTTCGTTTAATGATTTATCGGCTACGACTTTTCCGCTCACGGCGTAACCGCGCAGGTTGCGATAGCGAATATCAATGCCACTCGCTTCGGCTCCGGCATACACGGTGACGGGCGTCGCGGCGTCGCGCACAGCGGACGGATAGAACGTAGGCGCGTCTTCGCTGAAAGCCCCATTGCCCGGCGGGCCAAAGCCGCCCGGGCCGCCCGCATTATTGCGGCCCCCGGCTTGAATCAAATAACTGCCCGTCGCCAAACCGTAAATGCGATATTCGCCTTGGTCGTCAGTGCGCCACGATTGCCTGAGGCCGGGTGTTTGGGGCGCATTGTCAGCTTCGCCGTTGACACCGCCAATGCGGGTCGCGCTGACGTTGATGCCGGTCAAGGCTTCGCCGTTTTGGCTATAAACTTTGCCGGTGATGACGCCGCCTTTGACCAACGTGAGCGTAACGACTTCACCTGGATGGTAAAGATTCGCGCCGCTGTTTTCGTCAGGCGGCGCAGTGATGTAACCCGGTGCGGCGGCGAACAGTGAATAAGAAGCAGGCGATAAACCATCCAGCAAAAAATTGCCTTCATCATCAGTCATGGCTTGCGAGAAAGTGCCGCCGCCTTGACCAGGACGACCAGGGCGATTGCCACCGCCGCCAATGGGGTTCGCCGTCACGGTGATGCCGCTCAGGGTTTCGCCGTCTTCGGTGACGACGCGGCCTTTGATCGGGCCGCGGGGCAGGGGCGTAGGAGCCGTTTGCGGCGCAGTCTGAGTTTGAAAACCGAACAACAGAATTAGTAAGCAACAATGCAACATCGTTTGTCTCTTCGTTTTGTCTTTACTCTTATTGGGTCGCTTATTGCGCGATGGTCATCGTCAACGTGGCAGGCGTCTCGATGCCATTGGCGACGATGACGACTTGTTTAACGACGGGCAAGGTAACTTGCGGCGTCGCCGTCGTGCCTTGCCCGTTCGTAGCCTGATTATTCGGGCCGCCGCGTCCGCCACCTCGATTGCCAACACCGACAGGCTGACCGCCATTGCCTGAAAGCGTCAACTCATAGCTACCCGGCAACAAGCCGGTGAAACGAAACTGTCCTTGCGTGTTGATTTGCGTGGAATCATTGGTTCCGCTGGCGAGCGAACGCAGGGACACATTCAACCGCACGCCCACTGGCAATGCGCCTTGCACGACGACTTGTCCGCGAATCGTGCCGTTGCCGATGCCCGCGATGATGCGCACGCCAGTGACTTGCTGGGTGTCAGCCAGGGTGATGCCGCTCGTAATCGCCGCGCCTTCGCGTTCAACCCGAACAATCGAGAGGTTGTTAAAACTGTTGAGATCAAGCGTCGCCAAGCCTGCTGATAATCCACTCAAACGAAAAGTACCGTCAGCATTGACCTGCGACATTGAGTTACGTCCGCTGTTGCCACCACCACCGCCACCACCGCGCCCGCCTTGCGTGCCAGTGCCGTTATTCGTGCTGCGCACCATCGCTGTTACGCGTGCTTGCGAAAGTTGCGCGACGCGTTGAGCGGGATCGGTGACGCCTTCGAGAATGACGACGCCGGAGATGCTGGCTCCGAGTTTGACAGAAAGCGTAAGCCCGCTGACATCACTATCTATGATTTGAAAAGGTACGGCGTTGCCGTAATAACTCGCGGCGTTGTCAGGCGTACTTCCCATACGCACGCTGTAATTACCCGGCAACAATCCCGACAGGGTGAACGCACCGTTGGCATCTGAAGTCGAAGAAGTGAAATTGCCGCTGCCACCGCCACCGCCCGGCCCACCGTTTTGCCCACCATTTTGTGAAGACTGAATCATCACGCCCGCGAGCGGTTGGCTGCTGTCCGAATCAATTACGCGACCGCTGGCGACGTAACGTTTCAGCGGTTCGCCCATGCGAATGTCAGCTTTTTCGATGACCTTGCCGGGCGTGATTTCGAGCGTCGTCGCTTGTGCAATTTCGACAGCATCTGGGTGATAAGTCTGCGCATATTTCGTCGCGTTGCGCGCGCCGGGGCGCACCGGGCCACCACGCCCAAAGGCTGAGTTCGATTCGCCGGAACTGACTAAATACTTTCCTTCGGGCAAGCCGTAGATGCGAAAAACGCCGCGATCATCCGTTTCAAACCCTTGCGGGTTGCCGCCGAAAAAAGGTTGCGCGGTTCCGTCGTCGCCGATGCGTTGAATGGTGATGCGTTGCGCGATCAGCGGACGATTGCTGGCAGTGACTTTGCCGGTGATGACGCCGCCGCGCGAGAGCGTCAGGTCAGGCGCGGTGACCGTTTGAGCATCCGCAACGGTCAGCGATTCTGACCGCGTATTCACAAAAGCTTCGGCTTGCGCTTCGAGGCGATAGCGTCCGGCGGGTACGTTGGTGAAACTGAATTTGCCGCTGGTGTCGGTCGTCGTTTTATAAGCACTATTCACTTGTGGTTGCGGGCCGAAATTACCCGGACGATTGAATGCCCCGCGATCTGGCACGAGGCTCAAGGCTACGCTGGCGAAAGGCGTGTCGCCGTTTTTGACCGTGCCAGTGACGGTGGCTGTGCCCGTTGTCGCCGCAACGGTTTGATTAGGTTGCGCAATCGCAGTCAAAGCGATGAATAGCAGGCACGCGCTGCATAACGTGAAACGTAAAAAGGTTTGCATAAAAACTCCGAACGCTTTGCCAGGGAACTATTGCACAAGACGCGATGTTTGGAGGAACGGTAACGATGGAGCGGGTTTCTCTGAATTGGCTGATAGCGGTTTGCTTCTGCTTGCGACCTACACTTTGGATGAAAGCCTTTGCGTTCTCACGGCAGTCCGCTAATCTGACGCCCATCACAGAAGCAGCGTGACGCAATTCGCCACGCCTCTTTGTTCCAATCACCCAATCGAATAGGAAGCGCAATGATGAAACCTCGAATCATGGCACGACTGAGCCTCGCGTGTTGGCTCATCGTAATTCTCAACGCTCTCGTTTTCGCGCAAGCTGCTGCGCCTGCGCCCGAAACTTATAACGTACAAGTGCAGTCCGGCCTGCGAGCGAAGATGCGCGACGGCGTGTCGTTGGTCGCTGATGTCTATCGGCCTAAAGCTGATGGCAAGTTTCCCGTGCTGTTGATTCGCACGCCTTATAACCGCCGTGATCCTGACACAGGGTTTTATCTGGCGGCGCGGGGTTACGTCGTCATTCAGCAAGATGTGCGCGGACGCTTTGCGTCAGAAGGCGAGTTCAATCCGTTTCGCAACGAGATGAATGATGGATATGACACGATTGAGTGGGCGGCGGCGTTGCCATACAGCGATGGTCGGGTAGGCATGTTCGGCGGTTCGTATGTCGGCGCGACGCAGATGCTGGCGGCGGCCTCGAGTCCTCCACATCTGGTAGGCATCTTTCCTTATGTCACGGCGGCGGAGTATTACGAAGGCTGGACGTATGAAGGCGGCGCGTTGATGCAATGGTTCGCCGAATCGTGGACTTCGGGATTGGTGCTCGACACGCTGATGCGCAAGGCCGGCGCGCTCACGCGCAGCGCGCAATGGGCGGAACAATTGCCCGTCGAAGATTACCGCTTGCTGAACACGCCGACCGCCAACGACGTAGCGCCTTATTTCCGCGAG
>JANNUY010000369.1:0-2607 GCA_031414155.1 Acidobacteriota bacterium | reverse complement strand
TCCTCGGCTCGCTCGCGTTGCAAGGGGCAGAGATAAGGAAACGCTGCGCGGCTTTTTTTTACAGCACGCGAGGGCGCGTGCGTACCCAGGCTAAACGAGTTTAGTTTTGCGCACCGGCAGATCACGTACGCGCTTGCCGGTCGCGGCAAAGATTGCGTTGGTGAGCGCCGGAATCATCGGGGGCACGCCGGGTTCACCTACGCCAGCGGGCGGCGCGTTGCTCGGCACGATGTGTACGTGCGTGTGCAGCGGCGCTTCGTGCATGCGCGCGACCGGATAGCCATCGAAATTCGATTGCTGAATCACGCCGTTCGCCGCCGTGATTTCGCCCATCATTGCGATGCTCGTGCCGAACACCGCCGCGCCTTCGAACTGTGATTTGACGCGGTCGGGGTTAATGATCTGACCGGCATCAACCGCCATATGAACGGAGGGAATCCGCACGCGACCGGCGTCATCCACCGTGACTTCGACGACGCAGGCAATGTAACTCAAAAAGCTGCGATGGACGGCAATGCCGAAACCGTGGCCTTTAACCGATTTCTTTTTCGCCCAACCTGATTTCTCAGCGGCGAGTTCAAGCACGTTGCGCAAGCGGCCAATATCAACCGGGTAATCCTGAATCGGCTTGCCTTGATTGCTGTAAGCCGCTACGCCCGCCGCTTTCATATCGAGCTTACGCGGCGCGCCCAAGCTATCGAGCAAGTATTCAACCGGATCGCGTTTCGCCAAGTGCGCGAGTTCGTCCATGAACGAATGCAAGCCAAAGGCGTGATAAAGATTCGCCACCGCGCGCAACCAGCCGATGCGTACGTGATTTTGCGCGGGGCCGTTTTCAGCGCGAATGTTCGGAATGTCGAAAGGCGCATCCGTCCAGCCCATATCCATTTCAAAGCCCGCGCCGTAACGCGCGCGTGAATCGAAAGTCGTCGCAATCGAAGGGAAAGCCGAACGTTGCAACAACGCCGTCGCTTTGCCTTTGTCACCAATCGAAGCCTTGAGATACATCGCCGCAACCGCGTGGTAATAGTCGAACTGAATGTCTTCCTCGCGGCTCCACGTAACCTTAACCGGCTTGCCGACGGCTTTAGAAAGCAACGCGGCTTCGGCAACGTAATCGGGTTTTGACTTGCGACCGAATCCGCCGCCCAACAACGTGACGTTGCAAATCACGTCTTGCGGCTTGATGCCCAACGCGGCGGCAACCGTGTCCTGCACGGCTTGCGGATTTTGTGTGTTGGCGTGGCAAACGACTTTGCCGTCTTTGAATTCAGCTACGGCGGCGACCGGTTCCATCGGCGCGTGCGAGAGATGCGGCATGTAATACTCAGCTTCATGAGTCTTGCCGCCCTTAGCGAACTCGGCATCTACGTTACCCAACTCACGCAAGGCTTTTTGCGGCTTGCGCACCGTCTCAAGCAACGACGCTTTGTATTTCGCCGAATCGTACGCGGCGTTCTCGCCCGCATCCCAATCTACCTTGAGCGCCTCGCGGCCCTTTTTCGCGGCCCACGTAGAGTTGGCAATTACGGCGACGCCGCCCAGTGGCTGGAACATCAACTGTTGGCCTTTGAAGCGCGGAATCTCTACGGTTTGCGTAACGCCTTTGACCGCTTTCGCGGCTTTGTCGTCGAAACTTTTCAGCGTGCCGCCGAACACCGGCGAACGCGCAATCGAAGCATGCACCATCCCCGGCATTGAGGCGTCAATGCCGAACTTCCCTTTGCCCGATGAAAGGTCAGCGTTATCAATCGTCTTGAGCGACTTGCCGATATAACGAAACTCAGCCGGTGACTTGAATTTCAGTTCTTCTTTTTTGGGTATGGGTTGTTTCGCCGCGTCCGCTGCGAGTTCGCCGTAACCGAGTTTGCGTCCGCTGGCGGTGTGAACGATGAAATGATTGCTCGCTTTGACTTCGCTCGCGGCGACGCCCCATTTGGCAGCGGCGGCGCGTTCGAGCATAAGCCGCGCGCTGGCTCCGGCCTGACGCATCACGTCGTAAAAATCACGAATCGAACACGAGCCGTCAGTGTTTTGCGAACCGTATTTCTTATCGCCAATCGCCTGTTCGAGTTTGATCTTCGTCCAATCGGCTTCGAGTTCGTCGGCCAACACGACCGGCAAAACCGAACGCGCGCCCGTGCCCATCTCAGAGCGATGTGTAATCAAAATAATGCGGCCATCGGGTTCGAGTCCCATATAGACGTTCGGATTCCACGCGGCGGCGGCGGCTCCACTGCTCTCGCCGGTTTCAGCGCCCGTGAAATCAAACGGCGTAGCCGATGCACCAATCACCAGCGCGCTGGCCGACACGAGTTGTTGCAGGAAGGTGCGACGTTCAACGATTTCTATGCGGTACATTATTCGCCTCCTTTTGCAGTCTGTGTCTTGTTGCCATTTGCGGCAGCGTGAATCGCTTCGCGGATGCGTTGATAGGTTCCGCAACGGCAGATGTTGCCGCGCATCGCCGTGTCAATGTCGGCATCGGTCGGCTTGGGCTTCTGTTTGAGCAAGGCGCAGGCTTGCATGATTTGCCCTGACTGGCAGTAACCGCATTGCGGCACGTTGGCGTTGCGCCAAGCCTGTTGCACGGGATGATTGGCCTGC
>JANNUY010000368.1:0-12532 GCA_031414155.1 Acidobacteriota bacterium | reverse complement strand
CGGCGGCAGATCAAGCGCGACTTGGTCTTTCGTACGCCGCAGGATGAACGGATAGACCAGCTTCCTCAGCGTTTTCGTAGCGTCTTCGTCTTGCTGCCGTTCGATGGGATTGGCGAATCCTTCGCGGAAGTAATCAGCCGTGCCCAACAAACCCGGATTCAGAAACGCGAATTGCGACCACAGTTCAATCGTATTGTTCTCAACCGGCGTACCCGTCAACGTCAGCTTATTGCGTGCTTTCAACAACCGCGCCGCTTTGGCGGATTCAGAAACAGGATTCTTGATGGCCTGCGCTTCGTCGAGAATCACGGTGTCGAATTCGTATTCCAACAGCCGTTCAACTTCGCGCAGCAAGATGCCGTAAGTCGTCAGCACCAAATCATAATCGTCGAACTCTTTCACGTCCGCCGCGCGTTCGGCATTCGAGAAATTCAGGATGCGCAACGCGGGCGCGAACTTCTCGGCTTCCCTTTCCCAGTTGGTCACGAGCGAACGCGGCACGACGAGCAAGTGCGCGGCGCGCGGGTCTTTCTTGCGCTTGCGCCCGTTGCGCGCGTCGTAGCTTTCTTTCAACGATTGCAGAAAACACAGCGTCTGAATCGTCTTGCCTGTACCCATATCGTCAGCCAAACAGCCGCCCAAATTGGATTCGCGCAGGAAGTGCAACCAGTCGAATCCCGCTTTCTGATAAGGCCGCAATTCGCCCGTGAACTGTTGCGGCAAGGCTTGCTCGGTGATGCCTTTAAAGCTCTTGAGCCACTCGCGCGCTTGCTCGAATTTCTTATCGGTCGTGATGTCTTCCTGATCGGTGAGCAGTTGATCGAGCAAGGCTACGTGATGGCGCGAGACGCGCAGCCCTTCGTCGCTGGCTTCGCTGAGACCGAACAGATGTTTGTATTTTTCCAGCCATTCCGGCGGAATCTCGCCAATTGAGCCGTCCGCCAGTTTGATGAAGCGGTCGTTGCGCATCGCTTTGCGAACCTCAGCAAGCGAGACTTCGAGTTCGCCGAAGTTGATGACCGTCTTCACGTCAAACCAGTCAATGCCCGAACTCACATTGAACGAAATCGTCGGCTTGCTGCGATTGATGCGGCCAATCGTGAGATCGGCTTCGCCAAAAACTTCTACGCCAGCGGCGGCCAGCCCAGGCACTTTATTTTTCAGAAATTCAAACGGATGCACTTTCTTGCGCAACACAAAGACATCAGGCTTTACGCCGTCGCTCGACTTGCTGGTACGCAATCCGAAATCGTCTTTGCTTAACCGTTCGTACCATTCCAGTTCGCGCACCGGTTGCCGCATCACTTTGGCAGCGGTCGGATAAGCAGCCATTCCCTGCCCTGCTAACGATAAAGCTGCGGCTTCATTTTCGCTGACAATGTTTTCGCTCACTGGCGGTTTCACCACGTAAGCCATCACGGGCGGCTTTTTCGCTGCGATGCATTCGTAACCGTCATAAGCAAAACGCAACGCCGCGTGCAGATTGCCTGAATGTTCAGATAGATAAAGACGCGGTTGCGGCGGGGTTTCGCTGATCGTACCGCTAACCAATTCGTTGCCGCGCAAGGTGTAACGATGCGCAAGTTCGGCAAAGTTCGTTTGAAAGAATTCGCCGACGGCTTCAGGTGGAATGACAACATCCGCCAGCCTTTGCAGTTGGTTGAACTTGTAAGGTTCGAGGGCGATACGAAACAGTTCCCCGCCCTCACGTACCCACATTGGATCGTTGTTATAAAATTCGAGCTTGGTTTCCTTGAGCGGTGTGGCGCGATCCGGCAAAACCAGTTGTACGGAGAGATTCAATCCTGCTTCGGTGTAATGCGCATCAAGTTCGACCTGCGCCGCTGTCGCCAGCACCGTCAAAGGCTCTTGCACCAAACGCTGTTCGTTGCCACGAAACACCAGCGTCTCAGCCAGCGCATCCCACATGCTGGCCGTCAAGCTATTGCTTTGATAATACCCGCCGCCGTAATACGCCGATTGTCCGGCTTGCAAAGTTTGCGTAACGAGCGGACGCAACGACGTAGGCGCATTCAGGTAGTGATAGGTATGGGCCTGATAGGTTTGCAGCGCGTAAAACTTGCCTTGCCTAGACAGGTCTTCGTGCTGTTCCAGCAAGTAATCCCGCAAGCCCGCCTGATCGTGCCAGAGTTCCTGCGGTACGTCGGCGGCGTGAAGAATGGCTGGCTGCAATATGAATTGATGGTTACGCCGTATGAACGAAAAGAACAGCAGCGCGGGCGGGCGCGTTTGTGTCGCACTCCGCGCGTCGGTCATCAACAACGAACTCAACTGCTGCCGCCACGGTTTCGGCTGAGGCGGCGGTGGAGGCAGCGGCACAACAGGTTTTGGTGGTGCAGCACTCGTCAGATGAGTCTGCGTCAAACTTGCCACATTGGTCGTCGTTGTCGCATTGCTGACTGACGCAGGATATTTCGATTGCAAAAACAGCGCAGCGGCAATCTTGTGCTTGCAGATAACTTCATCCACGCTGTTTTCGTAAGGGCATTCGCAAGTGATGCCGAGCTCTTCGGTCTCATCATCCAGAATGGCGAACTCCACGACGTAATCGCCGCTGCTGCCCAACACTTCGACACTGGCGCTTTCTTCATCCAGATGCACCAACTTGAACCGCCGGGGTTGCCGGGAGTATTGCTCGCCGCGTTGCGTGACCGCCGAGCCAGCCCGTTTTTTCAGGTCGGGCAAATCCAGCAAGGCGATGATGCGCGGCGCAGGTTTTGCCGCAGCAGTCGCGGATTGTTTTTGCACTTTTGCCCAACGAGCTTTGGCAATTTCACTCAACCGCTGTCTGATTTCTTTATTCATTGTTCCCTTAAAAAATTTACTCGGAAATCTACTCGGAAGCGTATTTCGCAACAACACTTCCGAGTAAGGAGGCAGGGTTACAACTTATCCAAATAACCCATCAACGCAGGCCGCCGCCGATACTTCTCTTTCAGCAAACGCAAATACGCCTGCCAGTCTGATGTTTTATCGAGTTGCGCATAACCGGCCTTCACACGGCGCAGCCAATCCGCCGCGTGGGCGTAATACTTGCTTTGCGTTTTAGCAATGAGTTGGTCGGCTTCGGCCAAGCTGATTTTAATGACCCATTCGGGGCGATGGGTAACGATGGCATCGGCAATCAGCGCACGCAGCGTATAACTGTTCGGATGCTGATCGCCCAGTTTCGTCGCTGCATCGTAATCCTGCTCATAGAGCAAAATTTCAGCGTGCTGGCTGTGGTCATAAGTCGTCTTTATCGCCGCCCGCCATTCCGCTTTGCGTTGCGGCCAGTTGTCGCCGCTTAAACGTTCAAGCGACTGCCAGCCCGCCAGCGTAGGGCGATCTTTGAACGCCGCTTCCCACGCATCAAGGGCTGCTTGCGTACGGCCTTGCGCTTCTTCGATGGGTGCGAGCCAATTGCCCAATACCGCTTTGTCGCCGTGCAATATGAGGCCTAATTCTCCGACTTTGATGGCTTCCGTGAGGTGTTGCGCATTGCGCAGGTGTTGCGCCAATTCATAAGCGTCAATCGTCAGGCGCAAATGCTTAAGTGCGTATTCGAAGATTTCTGCCACTCGGTTGAGATCAACCAACTTCATGGCGTAGCGCCGATGTTCGCCCGTCCGCTGACACAGCGCGAGGTATTCATTCGTGCGGCCTTGGCGCGCGAGTACGTTGAGTTGAGCGCGCGTCAGCTTTTGCGCATTCGTCTCAGGCTGCCAACGGTTACTGAATTCATCTTCGCTCTCGTCATCATCTTCTTCCAACGCAGCTTCCCAACCCGTGCGCAAAGCCTTGAGCGGAAGTGTCAGGCTGCTTACGCCGTAATCGTCCAGACCGCCGTGCAAGCTATCGAGTTCCGTTTCCAGATCGTCGCGGCGCGTATCGTCCAACTCAAGACTGAGAATCGCTTCGGTTAGTACGGGCGCAACTTCTTCAAAGAAATCTCCGAAATCGCCGTCGGAATCGTCAACTTCCTCAAACACATTGTTGGTCTGGTTGAGCAGTTCCAGCAAAATACCGAGCGCCGTTTCAGCGTCGTCACCGTTGAGGAATTCCCGCGCGGTTTCCACTACGCCATCAAGTTGTTCGACCAACCCGCGTGCGTAGCCGTACTCATGCCAGCCTCGCCTGCCAACACTGCTCATGATGCTGCGAATGCGTTTGCGATGCGGTTCAAGATTGGGCGGACGTCGCACTTTAGCGGGCTTTATCTGTGGTGCTTGCGACTGCGCGGGCGCTTCGCCTTGTTCGGCCAATACAGCCGAGAGCCAGTCACTCATTTCCGGCAAGTCAGCCAATAATTGATCGAAGAGCGACAGCAACTGCTCACGGCTGAGTTGCGCGAGTTGCGGCTTGATGTCGCTACTTTCAACAAACTGTTGCGGATCATCGGCGAAGGCCAACAGCAGGGCTACGAGGTGCTTGCAGTGGCCGGGAAAATTGAACGGACAGGAACATTTCGCACTCACGACACCGCCTGCATCAAACTTAGCACTCATCTCATAAAAGGGCGCTTCCGTGCCGTCGCACAAACCTTTCAGCGTATCGCCGGTGCGCGTCAATTGAGCAAGCGCGCCGCTCTCGTAAAGCGTTTGCCCGCGCGTAAAACTTTGCGCTTCAGCTTGGGTGCGAATGAGTGCCGGAGTGAGTTTCAAGCAGTTGGTTCCTTCCATCGGTCTCGGTGAATGTTAATTCTACGCAGAAAAAATATACGCCCTCTTCAACGCTGGTCAGTCGTGCAGTTCGGTTGGAGTGCAAACCGTCACCTCTAAATCTCCGTAGCGTTTCTGATAAGCCGGGTCGCCTGACGGCGTCACTAAATAGTTACGTCCGTGCGGGTAGTAGCTGCGAAAGAGCGTCAACGCCGTGCTGTCAAACGCCGCCGGATTCCACTTGCACTCGATGGCGTCTACTTCGTCGCGGCGTCGCGCCAGCACAAAATCCACTTCCCTGCCCGCTTTGTCGCGCCAGTATTGAGCGGGATAATCGGGGAAATGCGCTTGCAAGTGTTCCAGCACGAGGTGTTCCCAAAGTGCGCCCATATCTTCCTGTCGCAATGGATCCCAGCCACGCGCAAAGCTCACAAAGCCCGTATCAAAACCATAAAGCTTCGGCTGCTTGACGATTTCGTTTTGCCCGCCTCCGTGAAACGGACGCAACAGCGTGAGCACGTGCGTAATTTCGAGGGCGCTGACATGGCTTTCTACCGTAGGTCGCGTGATGCCCAACGCCGATGCCGTTTTGGTGACTTCAAACTGCCCGCCGCTTTGGCGCAGCAGATATTCGAACAACGCATTAAAGCGATTGATGTCGCGGAAGCCAAACAGCCGTTGAATATCGCCGGCGAAAAACGAATCCATCCACTCGCGGTAAAACGCTGGCTTTTTCGCCTCTGCTAATAACGCGGGCGGCAATCCGCCATGTAATAACCGTTGTGGCAAGGTCGTGCCGAAAGCTGGTAGTTCATCCCAGAGTACGGGAGGCAGATGCACCAGACGCTTGCGTCCGGTCAATGTGTCACGAAATTTTTTGCTGGCAGCAAGGGTCGAGGAACCGGTGGCGAGAATCTTCAAGTGCGGAAACGCATCTGCGCCGATTTTCAGCAGCCGCGCCGGATCGTTGAGTTGATGGATTTCGTCAAAGACAACAATCGGTTTCACGCAGGAGCGAAAGAACACCTGCGGGTCGCGCACCATATCTTCGACCGAAGGCAAATCACAGTTGATGTATAAGACGTTTTCCGCGCCCAGGCTTTCCGCCAAAGTGGTTTTGCCCACCCGACGGACGCCCGACAGCCAGGCGATGGGTACTTCTCGCCAAGCGTCAGCAATTCGTTGCTCCCAAAAAGGTCGTGCAATCATGACATTAGACTATATTTTTAGCCTTACCAGATGTAAAGTACGATAGCCGTAGGGATAGTAATTATAGTCCGTTGGCAGGTTGTTTTGGTAGCTCCAAACCGTGGAGTGAGTGATTTTGAATCTGAAATAGTTCGGGGTTTGGGGCACACTTTGCGGTAAAACTGTTCGTCTCACACGTCTTGTAACCGTCGTAACACGCCAGCTCGAATCGTGTTCTCACGCGTGGCTTCGTCCCATTCGCTTTCAAATTTGTCGCCGATCCGCGCCTTGATTGCTTGCACAACCTCCGCGCGATGGGCTTCGTATTCCGCTGGCGACAACTGTTGCAGTTGCGCTTCCGCTTTTACCAGTTGCGCTTGTTCATCAACGAATTGTTGCTGCAAAAACGTGGGAATATCGGCGATGGGCTGTGCCTCAGGTACGGCTGAGTTCCCTGCCCTCGGTTGGCGTGCCTGATAAACCTGCGCAGCTTCCCCAAAGTACCCTGCCAAGCCGTGCAAAAACCGCACTTGAAAACGTTCTTTCACCGCTTGCGCCAAACTATATTCCAAAATGAAGCGCGCCCCGTCTGCCCCGTAGCTATCGAGTAATTGACGCGCGGCCTCCAACTCCTTCGCATTCGCCGCGCGAGTCGCCTTGCCGTAACGTCGCTGTAAAAATAGCTCGATGAGTTGCGCCGCCTCACCGAGCAGGCCTTTCTCTGCCGGACTGCTCATCAACTTGAACACCGGCGCCGCAGTGCCGCCAGTTCCCTCTTCGCGGATACGCGAGTTGCGATTGAAGGTTTCGAACTCGGCAATCGCTTTCGTCCCAATGCCATAAGACATCAACCAATCCGGTCGCCCCTGCTTGTCCGTAACGCGTGAATACTTCACTTCCGTGATGTAACCGGCCTTGAAATGCGGCTGATGCACTTTCCACATTTGGGTCGTCACGGCCTTGTCTTCAGTTTGGCGCGTCTGCGCCGAAAACGTTATGTAATCCGAGTAATAAAGTCGCGCCCGCGTTTCTCCGCTCTTTAACGCTGCGAACATTTGATAGCTGAGAATTTCGTAAAACCGTTGTGAAGCGGGCTTGGCGCTCAACTCTTTCATATAGCCGTAATCCAACGGACGGCGTTTCGCGCGGCACAACACGCCGTAATACTCATCGCTAAAAGTGACATAAACCGCATCAGCTTTCGTTCCATCCGGCAACTTCTGTCCGGCGAAAATCACGTTGTAGCGGTTGAAATAAGCCGTCAGCGTGTATTCGACATTGTCGGCTCCGACGTAACTCAAATGCGCGTTGATAACACATCCGGCATTTTGCTTGAGCGCATTTTTGATGTCTTCGCGAGTTTTGCCGCTAACCGTCACTCCCAACTGATGGCAGATTTCTGCCAAACTACCAAGACGTAAGCGCTTGGGTAATTGGGTTCCGGCTTCGTCAATTTTTTGCTGGATCAGAATTGAGTCCAATTTGTAAGCCAAGTGGCGAGGATGCCCTGCTTTGCCAGGTTCGACTTCCCACTGCAAAGTTCGCTTTCCTTGTGGATCGAAAGTCTCTATTTTGATTTCGATCTCGCCCTTCTTCGCCAGATTGTGAATGGGCAACCGCGAGATAACTGTTTCTGTCCGAATGACTTCGATAGGAAATAGCGGTGGTTGCTCAAGTTCGGTGCTGGTGAGTTTATTCATAGGGCACATTTCCTTGGCTGCTGTGTAAGTTAGTAGATAAAGAGTAAATCATGGTGTATATTAGAAGTAGTGGAGGCCTAAGTCCTTACTTTTTATAGATTTAAGTCTAATTTTGATTCCTCAAAGTACCTATCTTGATTCCCCAAAGTACCTAATTTGATTCCTCAAAGTGCTTTTGGTGATTTCCGAAAGTACCGTTAACGATTCCCGAAAGTACCAAATTGATTCCTCAAAGTACCTGTCATGAAAGTGCCACGCTGGCGTGAGATTCCCGAAAGTACCTTTTGTTGCAATGCGCAATCGCTTTTGAGATTCCCGAAAGTACTTTTCTCTCACCCTGGATTCATTGCTGCGAAAAACTTCATCAGCCGTTCGCCAAAAACCGCTTAATTACTCAATTGCCTCTCTTTT
This sequence comes from Acidobacteriota bacterium, assembly GCA_031414155.1. Lineage (GTDB taxonomy): Bacteria > Acidobacteriota > Blastocatellia > RBC074 > RBC074 > JACPYM01. Next base: position 4,572 of record JANNUY010000368.1, on the reverse strand, counting down.
TCATTCGGTTAAAAGCCAAAGAAGTACTTTGAGGAATCTTAACGCTAACCCAATGAATGAAAGCTAGAAAGCAGCAATCATTAAAAGGTAGCATTTGCAGAGATTGCTTGAAAGGAGGATGATATGTTTTAGTAATTTAGTCAATTCCTGAATTGAGGCTAATTCAGGGTCAACGTGATTCCCTGTTTCATTGGAGAGAAGTGAAAATGCCAAGCATCGTCACAGTTGGTTCGGAAAAAGGCGGCGTCGGAAAAACAACGACGGTCGTCAATCTAGCGGCGTCCTTTGCTTTTTTGGGCAAACGGGTGCTGGTCGTGGATATTGATCCGCAGGCAAACGCTACGGAGTTATTAGGTGTGGATAGTGATGTCGCGCAAAGCAAATCGTTAGCGCAGGCGATTTTAGAGAATCGAACGTTGGAAACGTGTTGTGTGCCAACGAATACGGAAAACCTCGATTTGCTGCCCGCCACCACGGCGTTGAAAGATGTCATCAAGCAGCTGGGCAGCGGGTTGCGGCAAGATAAACTGTTGAAGACGGTCTTAGGTGCGAAAGAAGCGAATCATTACGACATCATCCTGATTGATACGCATGGTGTTGACGACTGCCTGCTTACGTCATCCCTGGCGGTGTCGCATTACTATTTGATACCGGTCTTTGCCGAGCAGGATTCGGCGCGCGGCTTGCACGATTTTCTCCAGACCAGCGACTTTATTCGCAAGCATTCAAACCCGACGCTGACGTTGCTGGGCGTGGTGATTACCCGTTATGACCGCACGAACGCCACGCACCGTGAATACGAGCATGCGATTCGGGAACACGGACAGCGCGCTAACTTCCGCGTCTTTGAAACGTTAATTCCCTCCTCCAAAGTCGTCGCGGCGGCTTCAAAAAATCAAGTGCCGCTGGTCAGTTACCGCAAAGAAGCGCCGATTACGCTGGCCTATCAAACCGTGGCGGGCGAATTACTGCCGCTGCTGAAAGGGCGTCGCGTAGGGCGCGTCCCCTTGCCGAATGTCGAAAAATTCGAGACCGGCATTCAGGAAATCGAAAACATTTTTACCTAACCGCGAAACAATACATTGTTCTGTCGCCTGACGGGCTTAGTTCTACCATCGCCGACGGCGGTGGCCGCAGAACAATATATTGTTTTCAGTCCGCTTGACCGAACAGGCTGACGCGCGAAAACAATATATCGTTCTTCACGTCGCTCGCCGCGAACCGGTTAGCTTGCCTTCATCAAAACGATAATGAAAAAAGCAAAAAAATCTGCTGCTGACCAGTTATCGCGCCTCGCCCGCGAAGCCAGTACCACTAAGTTGCAAAGCCGTGAAGATGTAGCCCCGCCAGTGGCGGATGAGAAGCTGGCAGCGTTGCTGAAGAATCTGGGGCGCATTGTCGTCGTCTCAACTAAGGATTTAACGTTAAGCGATAACGTTCGTAAATATGTGCCGACCGATACGCCGGAGTTTCAGCAATTATTGGATTCCGTGCGGAAAGACGGCATTTTGCAGAATCTAGTCGTTGATTTAGTGGTACAGCCAGACGGCAAGTACGCACTTAATGTCGTCTCGGGTCAGCGCCGGTTTATGGCTGCCGAAAAAGCCGGGGTGGGGCAATGTCCGGTGCGCGTAATGCAGTATTCAGATCGCGCCGCCAAATTGGCACACGGGATCGCGGAAAATGTCTTGCGGGATAATCTGCATTGCCTGGATTTAGCCGAAGCCTATGCGGATTTATTGCAGGAAGGATGGGATGAAGCGCAGATTGCGGAAACCTTTGACCGCAAGCGCCAAACTGTGATGCAGCTTTTGCGTTTGGCGCGGTATCCAGACGCTGCCAAGCGAGTCATTCGCGAACAGATGGATCAGTTCACGGCCTACGACTTGCTCAACAAGTTTGTCGCACACAAGTGGGACTCGACGGCTCAATTGGTGACGGCTTTGAAAGCCCACGGTCAGGGGAGACACGTCGTGAAGCAGCGCGCTAAGACGGACGTGGGATTGCGCACGCGCTGCAAGGAGTTAAGCCAGAAGAGTGGGTATCGGCTGAACGTTTCAGGCACAAAGCAGGTCGGTCAGTTGGTCGTGAAATGGAGCAGTCCGGCCCAGCAGGAACAGCTTTTTCAGTTGCTCAAACAGCTTGCAGACAATAAGCGATAAGGGAGTTAGCCACCTAAAGTAAGACCAGTGGAAAAAGGCGAAGCGGCGAAACAATACATTGTTTCGCCGCTTCGCCTTTTTAAGAGAACCAATGCAGAACAATATATTGTTTCCCAAAGAAAATCAGGCAGCGAGGAGAGTTTTCTAGGTACTGTTTTTTCAATCTGGCGTGCTAGAACGCCGGGCATAAGTATCGCTGTTTTGCTGGCGCGTGTCCTTAGTTGTTGGGAAAAACTACTTCGTCACAAGGAAAAAGGGCGGGGAAGCGCTTGGCGTTTACGGCGTTGTCGAATCCCTTGAATGATATTAAAGACCTTGTCACTGGCCTCGCTAAAGCGTTCAAGATCGGCTTCCGTCACTTCCTCTGGCTCGATTTCTTTGAGCGCATAAAAGAGGTTGCGAATCTGTTCAAAAAACAGATGGCGCAGATCGTCAGGGTCTACTTCAAGCAGTTCATCCACTTTATGCACAGCTTCCGACATCGTGGCGCTGGAGATCACTCCCGCTTCTGCGCGTAATAAATCCTGCACGTGCAAGCGCAGGCTGTTTTGCGAGCCTTTGGCTTGCAAGTGGGTGTCGAGAATTTCTTGCCGCAGTTGCTTGGCTGGGAGCGTTTCCATACCCAATCGTTCAGCAGTCAGTCGGGCCAAGAGGATGGCTTCTTGCAAATTTATCTGGTCTTTTTCGAGCGCGAGCGTGACGTCAGCAGGGAAGTGGAGGATGCGCAAGTACACCCGACAAAGCTGGAGAGGGAGATACGCCCCTGTGTTTCACGGGCCAAGAGGGACTTGAGTTCACGCGCGACCGTCAGCAGCGTTTCACGCGCCCAAGGACTAGGCCTACCTCGCTTTGCGTCAGTGCTGGCATAACTTTCCGCATGCCGTGCGGCGTTGAGCAGCGAAGCTATCTGCTTGTCATTCTTAGGGATAAATTCAGGGCAGCGCTGCCGTAACTCAGACAATACCGTTTTCACACCGCTCACGCTCGCCAATGGGTCTACTAATCGGGCGCTTCGTTTTTTCGTTTGACTGGTCATAGAAAATCAACCACCACCGTGGAACAGTTAAATCGTGGGCGATGAATCTATTTATGTATTAGATAGATAAAATAGTCAAATTTTCAAGCTGATGTTTACACGACTTGACCAGAAGTGTAAACATAGAAGAATGTTTCGTTTGTTTCGTTTGTTTCGTTTTGCACTAATTACTTTGAATGTATAACGATAATAGGAGTAGAATTCTAACTGCACGAGCTTCGTGCGGAAAGGAATAGAGAACAATGCTGTCAGTACTTGATCAGAACGTGCAACCGGCGGATTTATTACCAACCGCGTACGAGCGAGAACTCGCCAAGGCGGGTCGGCGTGTCTTGGATGAATTGTCACCTGCGCAACGGGTGAGTCGTCTCAAGTTGCTGGAAGATGGGATGGAGCGGGAACTCCACTTGCCGCGTCAGGCGTTGCGGTTATTGGGCGAAGTGTTGCGTGAGATGGGGCGGGGAAATGCCGTGGCGGTGATTCCGGTGGAATCGGAGATCACGACGCAACAGGCGGCGGATATTCTCAATATGTCGCGCCCGCATTTGGTCGGTTTGCTGGAAAGTAATGCAATTCCGCATCGCAAGGTTGGCGCGCATCGGCGTGTCAAGCTGCTGGATGTGCTTAATTACAAGCGCCAGGAGGATTCGGAGCGGGTGAAGATTCTGGAAGAGTTGGCGGCGCAGGCGCAGGAATTGAATATGGGGTATTGAAGGGAACTGCATGGCAAAACAGATCGCAGTTCTTGATGCATGCGTGTTGTATCCCGCTCCGCTGCGCGACCTGTTTATGTGGTTGGCGTTGGGCGATTTGTTCAGTGCGCGTTGGACGGAAGAAATTCATCGGGAATGGATACGGAATGTGTTGGCGAATCGCCCAGACTTGCGGCCCGCTCAATTGGCGCGCACGCGGGACTTGATGAACAGCCGTATCCGGGGATGCCTGGTGACGGGCTACGAGAGTTTGATTGAGACGATCACGCTGCCAGACCCGAATGATCGGCATGTGTTGGCCGCAGCGATTCACGCTGGCGCTGATTTGATCGTGACGTTCAATCTAAAAGATTTTCCCGCTACTGTATTGCAACCATTAAGTATCGCCGCCCAGCATCCCGATCATTTCCTCCTCGCGTTGTTGGAGCAAGAGGCAGAGTTATTTTGCCAGGTGATTGAGTTGCAACGGCAAGCGTTGAAGAATCCGTTGAAGAGTCCGGCAGAGCATCTGGAAACACTACGTCGGCAAGGCTTGGTGAAAATGGCAGCCGCGTTGGTAGCGCATGGTTATGGAAGCGAGGACTGAGTTGGAATTGCTTGTGCAAAAGGGAATCAGCACATCATCCGCTGCCTCGCAGACGTAATCGTCTATCAACGCCAG
>JANNUY010000367.1:0-5152 GCA_031414155.1 Acidobacteriota bacterium | reverse complement strand
CGATCTGATGGCTCCGCGCGCGGAAGTTGATGACTTAACCAAACGGCGCGTCTTCGATGCGTTGAAACGCAGTTGGTGCGATACGCCGGAAGAACTGGCAAAACACTTAGACCTTGATCGCCGCTAGGTATTCGGCGCGCTTGCGGCTTACACGCAAGCCGGTCGCGTGATGTTAGACTTGAACAAGCAAGTCTTTCGCGCACGCGAACTGAGCCGCGAACCGTTACCGCTGGAACAACTGCGTTTCGCCAACGAGCGTGAAGCCGGTGCGACGCGCTTCATCGAAAGCAACGCCGTCACGCTGACTGAACGGCGTTTGGATACTGCTGGGAATCTGCACCTGAGCGGACGCATTCAATTACCCAATGCGTCTGGCGATAAGCTCATCAATCCGCGCCTGACGCTCGACCGCGACGAACGCCTCACGAGCGCCGATTGTCCCTGCAACTGGCATAAACAAAACAAACTCTATCAAGGCCCGTGCGAACACTTGTTGGCCTTGCGCATGCAACACGTCCGCGCACGCGGATGAGTTCTTTTTCAATTAGGTGGATTCGCGTGAGCGGCCAGCCACTACAGACCTTGCAACCCGGTCGGTGGATCGCCGCCCATGTGTTTAGCTTTGTCACGCTTCACTGGCTCGCTCTTAACTTTGCGGGTCTGCCTACCCTCACGCTATTGCGGTTTGTATTCCGCGAACAAAATGAGCGCGAGGGTAGGCGCCCCGCTTGAGTTGAGCGATCCAGTCCTGAGACCTTTTCGAAGGAAACAACGTGGCTGGCCGTTCACGCGAATCTATCCAGCTTGATTGCAGATTGAGGATTGCAGATTGCAGATTCGCCAATCTGCAATCCTCAATCTCAAATCTGCAATCTCACATGACTAAGCCGCTGACTCGCCAAGAGCTTTTTGATCGCCTGAATAAAACCTCGCGCGATGAAATCGTGCTGGAAGAAATGATTCGTTTCGGCTTTTGGCCGGCGCAAGGCGAAGTGCCGCACGATCCGGCGGATGAGATCAGGCGGCGCGGCGAGTTGCATCGTGCGTTGGATGAGTTACGCGCCGAGCAGCGCAAGCTCGGCGACGAAGCCAAGTTGCGCAAAGAGGCGCGCAAAAAACGTTTGCTCGAATCGCGCCGCAAGCAACAGGAAACCAAAGAACGCCGCGAACAAGAACGGCAAGCACGCGCCGCGCAATGGCAGGAAAACAAAGCCAAACAGATCGGCTATCTCGGCGCAGGCGTTTCAGTCGGACTCAACCACAATGAAGCGAATCCTGAAAGATTGCAGCGTTACAACCTGCCGCGATTTGATGATGCGGCGGCGTTGGCGCAAGTGATGGGCATCACCGTCGGCGCGTTGCGCTTTCTCAGCTTTGCGCGCAAGACCTCAAAGACGACGCATTACGTGCGCTTTGCCTTGCCGAAAAAGACGGGCGGCGTGCGCGTGATTTCGGCTCCGATGCCGCGCCTAAAAGCCGCGCAACATTGGGTGCTGGAAAACATTCTGCAACCTGTCGAATTGCACGAAGCCGCGCACGGCTTTCGTCCGCAACATTCCATCGTCAGCAACGCGCGTCCGCATGTAGGCTCGTCTGTCGTCATCAATCTCGACCTCAAAGACTTTTTCCCTACGCTCGACTATCGCCGCATCAAAGGCGTATTCCGCGCGCTGGGTTATGCCGAAGCGACTGCAACGATTCTCGGCTTGCTTTGCACCGAACCCGAAGTCGAAAAAGTCGAACTCGACGGCGAGACTTATTACGTGGCTACGAGCGAACGCCACTTGCCGCAAGGCGCGCCAACGAGTCCGGCGCTGACCAACATCCTCTGCCGCCGCCTTGATCGCCGCTTGCAAAAACTTGCCGAAGAAATGGGTTTCGTTTATACGCGCTACGCCGACGATATGACCTTTTCGACGAAGCAGGAACAGGACTCAAAACAGATCGCCAAAGAGATTGGAAGACTGCTGCGCCGCGTTGAATCCATCGTCGCGCACGAAGGCTTCTGCATTCATCCAACCAAGACGCGCATCATGCGCCGCGCCAGCCAGCAAGACGTAACCGGCATCATCGTCAATCACAAACCGAGTATTGATAAAACGACGATGAAACGCTTTCGCGCTGTGCTGTTCCAAGTCGAAAAAGACGGCCCCATCGGCAAGCACTGGAATCGTTCGAGTGACGGACTGGCACGCGACGTACTGGCTTCGTTGCGCGGCTTCGCCAATTACATTTTTATGGTTGATCCGGCCAAAGGCGCACCCTATCAGCGCCGCGTCGCAGCCTTGCTCGCAAAATACGACTGGCAGCCACAGCCGCTGCCTTATCAGAAAAAGACCAAACCCGTTGAACCGCCTGCGCCCCAGCCTGTCGCGCAACGTCCGTGGTGGAAACTGTGGTAAGAACCTGAAAGCAAATAGATACGCGGACGACGCGGATGCGGCGGATTTTCGCGGATCAGATTTGCTCTCCTCCGCGTTGATCCGCGTCATCCGCGTATCTATTTCCTCTGATTGTCTGCCCAATCGCCGATGTGCTTTAATGCGGTTGTCGTTATGTCTTATTTTTTCTAACGGCGATTCATCACGCCTCTCAACAAGGCACAACTATTAACCAAGCAATAAGGAGAAAACCATGGCCCTCAATGTTGGGGATGCTGCTCCTGATTTCGAGCTGAAAAGCCACCTCGGTGGAACTGTCAAGCTGTCAGATTTCAAGGGAAAGCAAAATGTTTTTATTGCGTTCTATCCGCTGGATTGGACGCCTGTCTGAACGATACAAATGCCTTCATACGAAGCCGACCTGAGTCGCTTCGGTGGGGCCGATACCCAAGTTTTGGGTATTTCCGTTGATTCGATTCCGAGCCACGTCGCCTGGGCCAAAAGCCTGGGAGGCATCAATTACCCGCTGCTGGCCGACTTTGAACCCAAAGGCAGTGTTGCCAAATCTTTTGGGGCTTACCGCGACGCCGACGGCATCACCGAACGCGCGCTGTTCGTGATTGATAAAGAAGGCAAAGTCGCTTTCGCCGACATCCACGACATCAAAACGCAACCCGACAACGAAGTGATTCACGACGTGTTGCGCAAGCTGTAGTTTATCTAGCCACAGGGCACACGGGGATTTAGGAGAAAAGGCTGAGTGTTCATCGCCCCAGTCTTTCCCCCTAAACCCCGTGTTCCCCGTGGCATCTTTCAGAGGATTTATTCGTGCAACTCAACCGCAAATGTGTTCCCTTCACGCCGCTGGATCGTGATTTATCGAAAGCAACTGTCGCGCTTGTCACAGCGGCAGGCGTCCATCGCAAAGATCAAGACCCGTTCAACATCGCTGACGAACTCGGCGACCTGACCTTTCGCGTCATTGGCGGCAACGACAAGAACGATGAACTGATGGTGACGCATCATCACTATGACCACACCGACGCCGATCAAGACATCAACGTCGTATTCCCGCTCGAACTCTTGCACGAACTGAAAGCGGAAGGCTTCATCGGCGACGTAGCCCGTGAACACATCGGTTATATGGGTTACACGATGCAACTCAAGCGGATGTATGAAGAAACCGCGCCCGCGATTGCCGAACACATCAATAAAAAGTCACGCGCTGACGTGATCGTACTCACCGGCGGCTGACCGCAAGTCTGCCACCGCACGGTCGTCGCGGTACAACGTGAAATCGAACAACTCGGCTTGCCTACGATTCTGATTACGGTCAGCCCGGAAGTATCGAAACAGATGCGTCCGCCACGGGCGCTTTATCCCAAAGATTTTCAGATCGGCAACTCGCTCGGCAAACCCGGCATGCGCGAACTGCAAAAACAGGTTTTGAAAGATGCTCTCTTGCAACTAACCGGAGCGCCCGCCCCCGGCGAAATCATCGAAAAGGTTTATCCTGAATATCCGGTTCTTCCTGCCGCCTGAGTTTGGCTCGCAACCACTTGCTCACAACTCGCGTGGCACAAGATGACAGCTTGTGCCACGACGGATTACACTGCCTGCGCTTCAATAATCATTTGCTTCCCCACAAATAAGAGATCGGCATCGCGTCGTGCTGCGCCCCAAGCAGGCGTTACTATCATATTGTTTCGAGGATTTTTGTTATGTCTTTGCGTTTTTGGTTAGCAGCCATGCTAACGCTGTCAGTGGTTTGGATGAGTTCAGCGCCGCGCCTTTCGGTGGTCGCACAACAGCGGCCTGAAAATATCACTTTGCTCAAAGTGGACACGCCAGTTGAACGAACCATCTCGGGCAGCCGCGAACATCTGTTTCGCGTAAATCTGTCTAAGGACGAATCGGCGCGCGTCGAAGTCGAACAGCGCAACGCCGACGTTGTCGTTTCAGCCACCGTGGGCGAAGGAAAAGATTTCGCGCGCGTCAACGTGAGAACTTCGCTTAAAGGCAACGAGCCGCTTTATTTGCTCACCGAAACCGGTACGGAAGTGCGCATCAAGGTATCGGGCGCGACGCGCGACAGCGCGGGGCTTTACGTCATTAAACTCGTAGACCGTCACCCCACCACCGAAGACGACCGCAAACTTTTCAAGGCGCAAACGCTTGCCACCGAAGCGCAAAAGCTGACCGCGCAAGGCGATACGTCATCCAGAAAACAGGCTTGGACGTATTTCGAGCAAGCTCTGTTGATCTGGCAAAACATGAAAGAGGACGCCTGGCGCGCCAGCACTTTGTTGCAAATGGGACAACTCGCGCTCGACCTCAACAACAGCCAGGAAGCCCGCGACTATTTTTCGCGCGCGGCAATGCTGGGTTTCAATCTCGAAGATTCAGGGCTCGAAGCCACCGCGCGACAGGGACTTTGCCGCATTCACAGCGCCTTCAACGAATATGGCGAAGCGGTGAAATGCGTAGACAAGCTCGTGCCCTATTTCAAAAGCATGGGTGACAAAGCCGAACAGGCGCGGTTGTTGTTTGAGAAGACTCGTGCGCAGCGGCAGCAAGGCCAACACGCAGCAGCGATAACCACCGCACAGGAAGTCATTCCGATCTGCCATGAACTCGAAAACAAAAGCTGGGAAGCGGATGGTTATGAATTGCTGGGGAATTCTTTTCTGGACTTGAAAGATAAAGGACGCGCAGCCGGTGCGTTCACCCAGGCGATGTTGTTGCGGCGCGCGCTGAACGACAAACCCGCC
>JANNUY010000366.1:0-7699 GCA_031414155.1 Acidobacteriota bacterium | reverse complement strand
AACTTGCCGCTGCAACAGCAATCTGTCTTGGTCAATCGCGTCGTGATTGATCCGCTCAATCGCCAAACGGTATACGCAGCAACGGCGCGCAATCTGTTCAAGTCTACGAACGGCGGCATGACGTGGACGCCTCACCTGTTAAAAAACATCGCCGAAACACAGGCGGTGGCGGCACTCGCCCTTGATCCAGTCAATCCGCAAACGCTTTATGCGGGCGTGTCCAGCGGGTTGGGCAGTTTGTATAAATCCACAGATGGCGGGGGCACCTGGCAGCAGAGCAGCAACGGCCTCGGTTACGTTTTTAACAATGCGCCGGTCTTGCTTGGCGTTTCGCAACTCGCCGTAGACCCACTTGCGCCTGCGACCGTTTATGCAGCGACGAGCAGCGGCAGCGGCGTATTTCGCACGACCGACAGCGGCGCGACATGGACGCTGCAACGCAATGGCTTGCTAAATCTCGGCGTGTCGGGCTTGCACGTAACCGCCACGGGCAAAGTCTTTGCGGGCACAGCGACGGGTGGCGATGCGCTGGTGGCACGGCTCAACGCCACCGGCACGACGTTCACGACGTTGCGCTTGCTGGGCGGCAGCGAAAACGAAGAAGCGCGCGCGGTGGCGCTCGATGCGGCGGGGAATATTCATTTATTCGGCACGACTTCCTCGTTTGATTTCCCGACGCTGAATCCGCTGCAAGACAAAAACGCCAGCGTGGTTGATTTCATTCCGACCAGCGACACCTTTGTGGCGCGGCTCAATCCGGCAGGCACGCAAACGCTCTATGCCAGTTACTTCGGCGGCAACAGCAACGACACGGCGCGCGCGTTGGCGCTCGACGCGGCGGGCAACTGGTATCTCACCGGCACGACGAATTCCAACACCTTCCCGACGACGGCGGGCGCGTTCAAATCATCGCGCTCAGATTTCGGCGCAGACGCTTTCGTCACCAAACTCAACGCGGCAGGCAATGCGTTGGCGTATAGCACCTATCTGGGCGGCGGCAGTGATGACACCGCTTCGGGCATTGCGGTGGACGCGGGTGGGCAGGCTTATGTCGCAGGGCAAACGGCTTCGGCGGATTTTCCTGTTATGAATTCGTTGCAAGCGCCGGGCTTCGTCGGCCAGACCAACCTCTCGTCGCGCGACGTATTCGTCAGCAAGCTCTCGGCGGACGGTAAGGCGCTGTGGTTTTCGAGCTTCCTCGGCGGCACGAATGACGAAGTGAGCAGCGGCGTCGCACTCGACGCACAGCGCAATCTTTACGTCACGGGCGGCACGGCTTCGGCGAACTTTCCGCAAGTCAAACCGCTGCAATTCAGCAGCGCCAGTTTTGTGTCTGAAGCCTTTCTGACACGCTACGCGCCGCAAGCCGACGTGGCGGTTACGAGCGCCGCCGATTTCAATCCGGTGCAGGAAAACAATTCTTATCTCTATCGCGCGACGGTCACGAACAACGGCCCCGACGAAGCCCTTGATGTCGTACTCACCGACCGCGTGCCGGATGGCGTCACCAACGTGACGATTGCGTCCAGCGTAGGCATGGGTGCAGGCACAGGCGTTTGCACGGGTTCGCCCGTAGTGACCTGTCGTTTCGGCGAACTCGCGCCAGGCGCAAACGCGCGACTCACGATTGTGGCGACGGCTCCGGCAGCTTCAACAGGGGGGACGGCAAATGCACTCACGCAACGCGCCACCGTCACCAGCGCGACGAGCGATCCAAATACGAGCAACAACACGGCAACGCTTTCGACGCGCATCACGACCGCGCCTTCCATCGCCGGACGCGTGCGGCTGGCTGACGGCACGCCGCTGCCCGGCGTCACGGTGAACGCCGCCATTGCGACCAATTCACCGCCCCCGCAAATCACCAATGCGCTGGGCACGTATCAATTCGCCGAACTGACGCGCGGCGCAAACGTGACGGTGCGGCCCGTTTTGCCGGGCTATTCATTTTCGCCCGGACAGTTTACGGCGACGAGTTTGCAGCGCGACACGACGGCGGATTTCGTGGCGACGCCTTGCCGCTACAGCTTAAGAGCGAATCAGCAAAATTTTTCGATGCAAGGCGGCACGGCGGAAATCACCGTCACGGCCAATTGCGCGTGGCAAGCCCGCAGCAACGTCCCATGGATCAGGCTCAACCTAACCAGCGGCCAGGCCGGCGATCTCATCATCGCCACCATCGCGCCTGCTCAAGCGCCACGCACTGGTACCGTCACGCTGGGCGACGGATTCACGGCGGCCACGCTGACCTTTACGCAAGAGTCTGCGCCGTGCGCAACGCCGAACTTGCGCATCGCCGCTGCGCAGCCGCTGGAGACGCTGGCCTCGCAAGTGCTCGACGGCGATTTCAACGGCGACGGCGCAACTGATCTCGTGCAATTCAACGAAGCCAACGGCGCAACCGCCGTGCTGCTCAACGACGGGCGCGGCATTTTCGCTGCGCCCGCGCCGGTGAATTGGGGCAGCAATCTCACGTTGCAAACGCCCGCGCGGCTTGTCGTAGGCGATCTGAATCGCGACGGGCGCAGCGATCTGGTGCTGGGAGCGAATACGAGTACAGCCATGGCCACAGCGAGCATCATCGCCACGGCGATTGCCAATGCGAATAGCACTTTCGCCGCGCCGCGCATCAGCAATTCCACCGTAGCGGCTCCTTTGCACATGCAACTGGCTGCGCTCAACGGCGATGCACAACCCGATCTGGTCGTCTCAGGTGCAAATGGATTAGTCGGCTGGCTGGGCAATAGCGATGGCACATTCACTTCGGCGGGTGGTTCGCAATTGGTTTCGATCAACGCGCTCACCACGGGCGATTTCAACGGCGACAATCGCACGGATGTTTTGGCTGTCACTGCGAGTTCGTTGTTCTGGCTGCCCGGTGATGGCGCGGGGCGTTTCGGCGCGGCGGTGAACATTCAAAACGGAAACTTTACCAACACTGTCGCGGCAGGCGATTTCGACCGCGATGGCAAGCAGGACGCCGCCGTCATCAGCACCAGCAGTGCAGGTCAAACTTTCAACAGCGTGCTGGTGATTCGTGGTGATGGCGCGGGACGCTTTGCGACCATTGCGCAAACATCGGTTTTGCCGACGGAATTCAGCGGCACCAATCTCACGGCGCGCGATGTGACTGGCGACAGCCTGGCGGATTTGCTGTTCGTCAACAATGCGGGAGGCATCACGCTCTTGACCGCCGGAACGCAACCGCTTTTCGGCGCGCCGGCGCATTACGACGCAGGCAATGCGGCAGGCAATTTCGGCATTGGCGATTTCAATCGCGACGGCAAAACCGATCTGGCAGTGGTGCTGACTTATTTCACCGCCGTCGCAGGCACGCGCGCCCAACTCGTATTGCTCAACGGCACGGGCACAGATTTCGTCGCCGCGCGCACGACGGCGGTGTCATCATCCACCGATTTCGTCTCAGGCGATTTCAATCAGGATGGGAAACTGGACATCGCGTCTTCCGGTGGTGGCAGCGGCAGCAATGCCGCCGGACAACCTGCCGGACTCGTCACAGTTCGCCTGTCGCTGGGCAACGGTATGTTCAGCGGACCGATGCCAACTGCCGTGCCCACCATTCCCTATCAACTCGAAGCCCGCGATTTCAACAACGACGGCAAGTTTGATCTCATCGCGCGCGACTTCGACAGCTTCACTTTGCTAGCAGGCGACGGCACCGGGCGCTTCCAGGTCGTGGCGAAATTGCCCGGCAACTATCCTCCGCTGGGCCCGAATTCAAGCGCACCGATTTCACTGGCGCACGCTGATTTCAACCGCGACGGACGACTGGATTTCATCACGCTCAACCCGGCGCGCCAACCCATTCTTTATGTCAGCACGGCGACGGGCGCTTATGCCGCGCCGCAAAGTTTCGCGGCAGGGCAAAATTTGAATACGTTTTATACCGGCGATTTCAACGGCGACGGATTGTCAGACGTGATTGCGTTCACGCTGCGACTCGAACTCTGCTTCGGCAGCAACAATGCGAACGCCGTGCTTTTTTTCGGCAATGGGCAAGGCGGATTCAGCACGGGCGCGCGCGTCACACTGGGCACGGCTCCCACCTCCGTGTTGACCGAAGACCTCAATGGCGACGGACGCACCGACCTCGTGTTGCTCAATGCTTGCGGCCTCAGCAGCTTGAGCGTGGCGTATGCCAACGCGACCGGCGATTTCACCACCAGCCAGACGCTCGTGACCAACAACGAATCCTTTAACGAAGTGGCGCTGGGCGATCTCAATTCCGATGGCCGCCAAGACCTCATCGTCACCATCGGCACACCCAACATCGGCGGCGTGCTGGCGGTTTATCTGGCCGACGCCAAAGGCGAATACAGCACGTTGACGCCGCTCGGCCCCGGCAAACGCAGCAGCGCGCTGCTGGCCGGAGATTTCACCGGCAACGGACGCCATGATGTGCTGATTTATGCGGACATCGGACAAGGCCCGCACTTCACGCTATTCCGCAACAACTGCTTTACGACACACGCGCTGGCATTGGGTTCTGCCGCCAGTTACAGCGACGCACGCTTCGCGCCTGATTCGATCATCGCGGCGTTTGGCGCTGACCTCGCCACGGCGACAGCCGTTGCCGCGACCAATCCGCTGCCGCCGCAATTAGCCGACACGCGCGTCAGCGTCATTGATAGCACCGGCTTTGAGCGCCCTGCGCCGCTTTATTTCGTCTCGCCGACGCAGGTCAATTTTCAAATGCCGCCCGGCACGGCGTTGGGCACGGCGCAAGTGACCGTCCGCAGCGGCAGCGGCGCTCTCTCGACGGCTGCTTACACCATCGCGCCTGTCGCACCCGGCCTTTTCACCGCCAACGCCAACGGGCAAGGCGTAGCTGCCGCCGTACTCTTGCGCCAGCGCAACGACGGCATTCAGCTTTACGAACCCGTCGCGCGTTTTGACACCACGACGAATCGCTTCGTCACAGCACCCATAGATTTCGGTTTGGAATCGGATCAGCTTTTCCTGTTGCTCTATGGCACGGGCCTGCGCGGACGCAGCGCACTCTCAGCCGTAACGGCTAACCTCGGCGGACTTGATGCGCCGGTGCTTTACGCCGGGCCGCAGGGCGATTTCGTCAGCCTCGATCAAATCAACATCCGGTTGCCGCGTGAACTCAAAGGCCGCGGCGAGGTCGAAGTCCGGCTGACGGTGGATGGCTTGGCTGCCAATCCGGTGCGCATTCAGTTGCGATAACGGCGCAGCAGGTGACTGCGTCTGGCAAGCAGCAGCGGCGATCACAAATAGAGAGTGCCGCCGCCTTCACAACCATACAGCTCTCTTTTAAGCTACAAATCGTCTTCTCGTAAAATCGAAAATACTGTAGCCTGACCTAAGCGGCGGTCGTCTCCGATTGCTATCTGCAAAAACTTAGAAGCATCGCCAGAGTCGGACCTGGCGTCGTTCGGGGGAACGTGGGGACGCTGCGGCCTGCGGCGCAACAAAACTTTTATTGGAGCATGACCAAACCTGGTATGAGTACAAACATTCAGAGGCGAAGACGGGGCGGGGCGCTACTTCTGTTCTTTTCTTGCGCTGCCATGGTCGCTGTACATTCATGGGCTCAGTCCGGCGGGGCGCAGTCCTCCGCAGGCTCATCTGCAGGTTCGGATGGCGAGCTTGCCGCTTCGTTCGAGAAATTCGCCAAGCCGTTCTTAGCGCAAAACTGCCTGCGTTGCCATGAGGCCGACAACAGCATGGGCGGAGTCCGGGTTGATCAGCTCGACGCTAAGTTCGATGACCGGCAGATCGCCACATGGGAAGCCGTCCGCGAGCGGATTGAAGCCAAGACCATGCCGCCAAAGAGTGCCAACCCACAGCCCAGCGACGCCGATCGCGAACGCATGACCAAGTGGATTGATGACGCGCTCGCAGCGGCGCGAACGCGTCGGGTCTCAAGGAACGGGCTGATCCGGCGGTTAACGGTCGCGCAATATCGGAACACGCTACGCGAGTTGCTGTTGCTGGAAGACGACCTCTCCGACATCCTGCCTGCTGATGCGGTCTCGAAAGACGGATTCACGAATAACCACGAGCGGCTTGAGCTGTCGCCGCTGTTGACCGAGACCTATTTCGAGATCGCCGAAAAAGCTCTCAACCGGGTGATAATCGCCCCAACATCAAAACCGTCCATCCAGAATTTCAAACTCGATTTCGGCAGCGGGATCAATCCGACGCCGGTCAGCGAACGGCTCGTACTCGGAGCGGGCAGCACGCTGCTGACGCCGGAAGATTTCACCGTGACGCAGTTGACTGTGAAGAAGCCCTTCTCCTTCGAGCCGTTTTTCATGCGGACGAAGTATCGGTTCATTGAGGGCTATCAGGGCAACGACACAGTGCGCGGGTGGCGGGATTTCGACAGCATCTATCACGCGGTTTTCGCCGACTTTCGCGGCAGCGGAGGCTATCCGAAAGGAAAGGCTTATGGGACGGTGCCCGAAGGGCTGCTGCTGCGTCCCGCCATTCCGAACGACGAACTGTTCGGGTCTGACGGAACTTATGGGCCTAAGGCGAATTTCAAAATCGCAGTGCGCGAGTTGCCTGATAATGGACGCTTCCGCGTGACGGTGACAGCGGCGAAATATGACGATGGCCTCCTGCTCGACAAGCTGCTCGACAAGGGAGCCAGTTCAGCCGAGGGATCGGGAATCGTAGTCAATGGCGGCTCTGCGATGATTCGGACGCCGGGCATCTATCAGGTAGATGTGCATCCCGCGCCGCCCGTGCAGTTGGACGCAGAGGCGGCAAAGCTGAAAGCGGCGCAGGAACAGAAGCGTCCGCCGGGACGAAACAACGCGCCGAAATTGCCGGATATTGCCTTGAAAATCGGCGACCGACAGTTTACGGGCGGGTTGCAGCAACCTGCCTTTCTGGTTGTCCGGCTGGCAGCGGGGGCGACAACGATCAGCACATCCATTGACGGTGTGCGCGACACCGCAAAAATTGTGCTGACGCCGTTGCCCGAAACGAACGAGGCGGCGCGCCGCTTCCTCGCGTTCGAGAAACGTTCGCCGAAAGTCGGTGTGCATCTCGGATTCCGCCGCGATTGCGGCAGTTCGCTGGTTGCTGTGGGCGAACCGCAACCCGTCGCCGGGAAAAGACTCGTCCGATATGTGTTTGAAGGCGCAATGCGCAACTTCCCGAATGCCGAGGTGGAAAAGGACAACGTCAACTATCTGGCGGGTGTGCGTGAAATCGGCGTGCGCAGCGAATACACCGACGGACGCGACCTGCCGCGATTACTGATACGCTCGGTTGAGTTCGAAGGGCCGTTGCACGATGCGTGGCCGACACAGGCGCACAAGAGCATCTTTGTTGACTCGGCGCAGAAGAGTGAGCACGCCGCTTACGCCCGGCAGATTCTCCGAAACTTCGCGCGGCGCGCCTACCGTCGTCCGATTACGACAGCCGAAGAGGAGGCGCTGGTTGCGGTTTACCGAAGCTCGGCAGCCGCCGGCCGCAGCTTCGAAGACAGCGTCAAGGATGCGCTGCTGGTCGCGCTGACCTCTCCGCAATTTCTGTTTCTGATCGAGAGCAGCGCGACTTCGGAGCCAGAGGCGCTGGACAACTACGAACTGGCGTCGAAGCTGTCTTACTTCCTTTGGAACAGCCCGCCGGATGCGAGAACGTTGCAACTCGCCGCCGCAGGGACGCTGCGCAAGCAGTTAGATGTCGAGACGGAGCG
>JANNUY010000365.1:0-2749 GCA_031414155.1 Acidobacteriota bacterium | reverse complement strand
AACGCTCACAGTTTCATGGCACCTTCCTCATTGTCGAAGGCGACACCGATTCGCGCCTGCTTCGCAACTTTGTTAAGGCAGGGGAGTGTGAATTAGTTGTGGCGTTTGGTAAAGATAACTTACTGGGGGCGTTAGCAATCTTGAATGCCGAACAACGTACAGGCGTGCTGGCGATTGCGGACGCCGATTTCAGACGGCTCGAAGGCCAGTTACCAGCGATTCCAAATCTGCACTTCACTGATACACACGATCTCGAAACGATGATCTTGCAGTCGCCTGCATTGGAGAAGGTTCTTTCTGAATTCGGCTCCGAACCCAAGCTCAAGACGTTCACCGGAACGCAGCAAAACGAATTGCGAAACATCTTGTTGGCGAGCGGCAGTCGCGTGGGTTATTTGCGTTGGGCGTCGTTGCAGCAACCATTCAACTTGAAGTTCGAAGGTGTGAAGTTCGGTAAATTCATCAGCGATGAAACGCTGGCGACTGACGATGCCAGTTTGGTTAAAGCGGTGAAAGACCACTCTCAAGCGCATCATCTGAAAGACAACGACCTGCTTATGGCAATGACAGCGTTGCGCGACACGCAACACGACCAATGGCAGCTTTGTTGCGGTCACGACTTGGTAGAAATCCTATCGGCAGGATTGCGCAAGGTGTTAGGCTCGAACCATGCAAATCAAGTAGAACCGGAACGTATCAATGGCGCGTTGCGGCTGGCGTATGAGTTTGCTTTTTTCTGCGCGACCTCGCTTTACGCCGCCATCAGGGATTGGGAAGCCGCCAATCCGAGCTATCATGTTTTTCCTCGTGACGCGTAAACCATGGTCGAACGAACTTTCGCCGAACAATTCGCCGCCGAATGGATTGAAGCGTGGCACAGTCACGCACGGCTTGGCGCAAGCTGGTCTTGCAAACGCCGAAACCGGTTGCGATGATTTCGCCGCTTCACTGTCGTAATACCCAAACCAATCAAGCAGTCCGATTTACCAAAGACGAAATAACATGATGAAACTATATCGAACCACGCACGGCCCCGTTCTCGAAGATCGCGGCGACCATTATCAACTGCCCGAAAGCGATTGGGACGTATTGCTCAATCGCGGCGACCACGAACATGTGTTGACGAGCATGTCGCGGCGCGCGACGCGCATTCATAACTTCACGATCAATGATGACGTGCTTGCGCCGATTGGCACGCAGGAAGTTTGGGCGGCGGGCGTGACTTATTACCGCTCGCGCACAGCGCGCATGGAAGAATCGAAGGACGCGGGCGGCGGCAGCTTTTATGATCGCGTATACGACGCCGCGCGGCCTGAGTTGTTTTTCAAGGCTACGCCGCCGCGCGTCGCCGGGCCGGGGCAGGACGTGCGCATTCGCAAAGATTCAAAGTGGAACGTGCCCGAACCTGAGTTCACACTGGTCGCCAATGCGCAAGGCCAGATTATTGGCTACACGATTGGCAATGACATGAGTTCGCGCGACATCGAAGGCGAGAACCCGCTGTATCTGCCGCAGGCGAAATGTTACGCGCAAAGCTGCGGACTTGGCCCGTGCGTGTTGCTGGCGAACGGCAATCCGATGCCGCGCGAAACCGCGATCACGATGGATATTTTGCGCAACAACGCGACGGTCTTTCACGGCGAGACCGCGCTGACCGAACTCAAGCGTTCGCCCGAAGAGTTGATCGAATATCTTTTCCGCGACAATCATTTTTCTACGGGTGTATTCTTGCTTACCGGCGCGGGCATCATTCCGCCCGATGCCTTCACGCTGCAACCTGACGACGAAGTGCGCATCACCATCGAACCCATCGGCACGCTGGTGAATTACGTCGTTCAGGGATAGTGCTGAGTGCTGAGTTTAGCAACGTACTGACAACTGACAACCGACCACTGACAACCTAATGCAATTACACGGACAAAACATTATTGCTGGCGTCGCTGCTGACGCTGGTTCTGGCAAAACTTTTAACGGCTTGAATCCGGCTACGAGCGAAGTGCTTGAGCCTGCTTATCAAGAGGCTTCAACCGAACAGATCAACGCGGCGGTTGAAGCTGCGGCGGCGGCGTTTGACGTTTATCGCAGCAAGAGCGCCGAAGAACGCGCAGCCTTTCTCGAACGCATCGCGGATGAGATTCTCGCTTTGGGCGACGATTTGTTGCAGCGTGCGCACGCCGAAACTGCGTTGCCTTTAGAAGCGCGACTGGCGGGCGAACGCGGACGCACGATGGGGCAGTTGAAACAGTTCGCCGCGCTGGTGCGCGAAGGCTCGTGGGTCGAAGCGCGCATTGATTTAGCGCAACCCGAACGCGCGCCGCTGCCCAAGTCTGACATTCGCCGGATGTTGATTCCGATGGGGCCAGTCGCGGTGTTTGCGGCGAGCAATTTTCCGTTGGCGTTTTCAGTCGCGGGTGGCGATGCGGCTTCGGCGTTGGCGGCGGGCTGCCCCGTAGTTTTGAAAGCGCATCCCGCGCATCCCGGCACTTCTGAAATGGTAGCGCGCGCGATTGCGACGGCGGCAGAAGCGACCGGCATGCCTGCGGGCGTATTCTCGCTCATTCACGGCACGAGCCACGAAGTCGGCAGCACGCTGGTCAAACATCCGCTCATCAAGGCCGTGGGCTTCACCGGCTCGTTGCGCGGCGGGCGTGCGTTGTATGACGCAGCGGCGGCGCGGCCTGAACCGATTCCGGTTTACGCCGAGATGGGCAGCATCAATCCCGTATTCATCTTGCCCGGCGCGTTGCGC
>JANNUY010000364.1:0-3583 GCA_031414155.1 Acidobacteriota bacterium | reverse complement strand
CCACAATTGCAACCGCGCTTGCGGATCAAGCCCCGTCGTCGGTTCATCAAGAAATAGAATGTCAGGCGCGCTGACCAACGCGCACGCAACTGCCAGACGTTGACGCTGTCCGCCTGAAAGTTTGCCTACGCGGGCGTGGCGTTTTTCTTCAAGCGTGACGAGGTTGATGACGTGATCAATCGTGTTGCCCTTCGTATAAAAGCTGCGGAAAAGCTCGACCGCTTCTTGCACGGTGAGCTTGTCGGGCAATTTGGTTTCCTGCAACTGCACGCCCAGCCGTTCGCGCAAGGCTTGATCCTGCCCCGTGCCCCAACGCATGCCCAGCAATTCCGCCGTGCCGCCATCGGGCGTATTCAACCCTTCAAGAATTTCAATGGTCGTGGTTTTGCCCGCGCCGTTCGGGCCGAGCAAGCCGAAGCATTCACCAGCGTGAACTTCTAGATCGAGTCCATTGACCGCCGTTACATCTTTGAAGCGTTTGACGAGAGATTGGCAACGCAACGCAACGCGCGCCGCGCCGTTAGAGATTGTGTTCATAAATTTGATTGCGGCGGCAAAGTAAAGGAGCCAGAAGAGGGATGCAAGCTCTGGAAGGATAAGCGTGTTTTTCGCTCACGTCTTCACGGGCGCGATGCTTTCGTAAATTTGCTGGATGCGTCGCACCGTAATGTCATCACTGTAATTAGATGCCTTTTCGAGCGAAGCGCGTCCCATCTTCAGGCAACGCTGCGGATCGTCGAGCAACAGTTCCATCGCATCGGCCAGTGCCTTTACGTCTTCGACGGTAACGACAAAGCCGTTGACGCCTTCTTCGATCATCAACGCATTCTCGCCCGTGTTGCTCACGATGCACGGCAAGCCTGCCGCCATGGCTTCAATGATCGAAAGCGGCATCGCCTCGAAACGGGAAGGCAGGACGAAGATATCTGCCGCGCGCAAAAGCTGTGGCACGTCATTGCGAAAGCCTAAAAACGTAACGCGATTGAATAACTCGAACCGACGAGCTTGTTCTGTCAGGTGAACGCGCAACGCACCGTCTCCCACCAACCACAGCCGCGTCGCTTTCGTAGGCAAAATCCAGCTCAGGGCTTCCAGCAAAACATCCAGCCCCTTTTGTTGATCGAGACGGCCTACGCAACAAATCACCTGCTCTTCCGGCGCTACGCCCAGTTCTTTCCGCAACCGCGCGCGCGAATCATCCTTTGCGTGCCGTCCTAAATCTACGCCGTTGCCGATAAATAGCGTATTCGAGTTGCTCACTAACCCCATCGCGCGTGCTTCTTCCATCACTTGAAAAGAAGCGTAAATCAACTTGTCGGTGTATCGGTGATTCAGCAGCCGCTCTAATTTCTTATAGAGCCACAATCCCCACGGCGTATTGATTAGCCCTTTGCCGGTGAAGTAATAGGGCGGCAAATGCACTGTGACCGCCACGGGCAGCTTCATCCAGGACGCGAGCGGACGCGCCATGAACGCAGCCCGCGGGCAATGAAAATGCACCGCGTCAATTTCATAAGTCCGAAAGATTTGCCGAAGGCGAAATAGGGAAGTGAGGTGAGTTACTCGTTTGGTGTGCCATTGCGCTACGCGGGCTCCCAGCGCTTCAGCCTGCGCGGTAAGTTCAGGGGAAATTGGGCCAATCAATACAAAACGATAGCGCGCTTTATCGCTATAACTTAGCAGCGACAGCAAATGCGTTTCTACGCCGCCCACATGCAGTGGGTAGCTCGAAATCAAGCCAATCGTCAAAATGGGTGAAGCAACCTGGTTCAATGGAAAACGACGATGTTATTGGCGACGTTATTGTGGGGTAGACTCTCAACGAATAAGTTCGTTATGACGGAAAATGTCTGAAGGAGTTTGAAATTCTCGCCGCATCACTTGAGAAAGGCAATGCTGCCTTAGAAAGTGGATGAAGGGCGGGGCTTTAAGGTGTGGAGCGCGACTCTTTCTGAGCTGTGAGTGTTCTTGTAAAAGGATTGCCTGGCCAGCGCTCCGCCCACGGCAAGCCAGCTTGCCCGAACGTCGACAACAAGGACAAACGAATTAAAGATGCGGGAATTTCAGGCCACGAGACATTTTGCCAACACTTGGTTAGCCACGCGCGTGATTGTTTCGCGTCACCTCCCCAATAAGATGTGGAGGCTGCATACAATAATGCTTTGCGCAGCGCTTCTGAACGATAAGCTAATAAGTTTGTGGGCAGTTGGCCTGAGTCAAAAATGCGCTCTATCACTTTGACCATTTCTGAGCCGAAACCTTTTAGCGCGGAAAGGGACTTCGCATCAGCGTGCAAGCGCATTGCTGATAACGTGGCGGGCGTTTGCTTTACGTTACCTTCCAGCCCTATACGTAAAAACAAGTCGTAATCCATCAGGTAATGCAACGACTCATCCAGCCATCCGGCGCGGACTATGGCCTCTCGCCGTATGAATACACTAGGTTGTGGAATAAAATTGGTAACGCCTCTCAGGTAGCTTGAATAATTCCAATCACCTGTCGCGTAATGGCCGATAATTCGCCCATCCGAATCTATGTAATCACATCCGCCATAAACTAACACCGTTTCTGGAGATTCGTGAAAGGTGGTAGCTACTGTTTGAATCGCGTTGGGTCTGAGCAGGTCGTCTGAGTTCAGCCAGGCTAGTATCTCGCCGGATGCCATCTGCCAGCCTTTATTGATTGCCGAAGACTGGCCGCTATCTGCTTCTGATATCCATTTCAAGTTACTTTCATACTTGCGTAAGATTCCCAATGTCTGGTCAGTTGAGCCACCATCCATGACCAGATAATCTAACGCAGGATATTTTTGCGCCAAGACGGAGTCTATTGTTTGGGCTATAAAGTTTCCCTGATTTAATGTCGGCGTGATAACCGAAATAGTTGGTAAGTATGTCACGACGGCTAGCCAGGTGATTGCGCTGGCGGTCAGCGATTTTACCAGAACTGCTTTTTACAACTGTTCTGGTTGCGCCGACCGACTGCTGGCACTCTGTGCCAGTTTATTTGGTTCAAGTTTGTTCAGTTGCCATTTATTCTTTTCCACCCACAAACTGAAATACCCTCTAATCGTGCGTAAGATTTTCATCTTGCTTTTTCCGGCCCGGCGCGAAGTATCCAGCAACATAGCGACTTCAGAAATTTTTACTTCCAGATAGATCATCTTGAGCAGTTGCTCAATCATGCTCTCAAACCCGCGTCTCTCGATAATATGAGTTCCGTATTGAGCTTGCAGCTTTTGTATCACTGAGCCTCGATAAAGCCGAAAAAAAGAACTCATCGTCGCGATGCCGTGGATGCCTAAAAACTCTCTGAGGAAGGTATTTGCCATGTGGCTGAGAAATACGCGAAATGATGAGGTATTCGTGATTCCTCCGCCATACAAATAAGGGCTTGCCAGCACTACGTCATATCCCTCTTTGGTGCGCGTCAGCATTTGCTGTAATAACTCATGCCGCGATGTGTTGTCGCCTTCCATTGTGACCACCCAATCAGAAGCCTGAATAAAAGTAGAAATATGATGAAACGCCGTGCCGAAGGCGCGTCCCGGCCCTTTGTTCACTTCATGGTTTAAGACCGTCAG
>JANNUY010000363.1:0-1104 GCA_031414155.1 Acidobacteriota bacterium | reverse complement strand
ATTGACCGCGTCGGAACGCGCGCCGTTGCCGTTCCAGTTCGGCGTTAGGCAGATGATCGGCGACCCACTGGGCATCGAAGACCTGCGCGTAAATCTGATTGCGCACTTTCAACAAACCCTGTTTGGCAATCACGATGCCTGACAGCCGCAGGATGCTGACGAGCGGATTGGTCTCATCGTCTTTGGCGGACTTGCCGCGCCGCACTTTGTCGTAAAATTCCAACAGGCTCACCAAGTCGGCTTCGCTGCGCAGCAATCGTTCACGGACGAAGAGCAGGTTGTCGTCGCGTTCGCGGGCGCGGGGCGAGAGAAAGAGTTCTTCGGTCAGGTGGTCTACGTCGGCGACCTTAGTGGCGTGGGCTTGCGCAACGGCCTGGCAAAGGCGTTGCGTGAGATAGGGATGTCCGCCCGTCCAATGCAAGACGCGCTTGAGGAGGGCTTGTCCCAGTGGCAAATCGTTGGTGTGTTGCGTCAGACCATACATCAACGGCGCGGCTTCGGCTTCGGTGAAATCGCGCAGCTTGATGCGTTCGCCGATGTTGAAAGGCGTCGTGCGCGTGTCGCGGATCAAGTCAGACGGCGTAGCGACGCCGAGCAAACAAAAGGTCAGTCGCGCGAGATCAGGATTGGTGGTGCGCTGGTTATAAAACTCGCGGATGGCGGCGAAAAATTCATCCGTGGAAAACGGCAGGCTGCGCACGGCGTCAATCTCGTCTACGAAAATAACGAGCGGCTGGCGCAAACGCGGCAAGAGGAAGTTGAGCAGCACGCGCCGCCAACGCTGCAAAGGGGCGAGGCGTTCGTGCGCGAACCAGAATTCCTCCAACTCGTATTCGAGATCGAGTTGCTGTCCCATCAAACCGATCAAGCCTTCATACCATTGCTCGACGGAAAGGTTCTGGCCGACGGCGGTGAGGTCGAGTACCACGACGGCGCTGCCGCTTTCGCGCAGCCGTTGCGCGGTGCGCACCATCAACGAAGACTTGCCCATCTGCCGCGACGTGAGCAGATAACAAAACCGGCCCTGCCGCAGCGCGGCGTAAAGCACTTCGTCGCCGCGCCGCCGCACGTAGCTTCGCGCGTCGGTGCGCAGTTCCAGCGGCG
>JANNUY010000362.1:0-1650 GCA_031414155.1 Acidobacteriota bacterium | reverse complement strand
TATTTCTCGACTTCGGCTTTGAGCTTATCGGCGCTGATGTTTTGATAACGCTTGCATTGAAAGTACCAAAGGCGGTCTTGCGCGTCGTAAGCAATCACGTCGCGGCCTTGCTCGCTGCCCGCTTCGCCGAGGTGTTCGGCGCGCACGTAGCCTTCGTATGCAACCAGCCACAGGCACAGCCGCTCGAATTGCGCGGGCGAGAGTTCACCATAAGGCAAGATGTGATTCGTACTCGTGACCGAAGGTTTTGGCATAGGTCGTGTTCGTGCTAACGGTAGCGCAACTTCGCCAAAGTTGCGCCGCTGGAGATGCGAAAATTTCTGCGGAACGGTTTTACGTGCGGTGCTACGCCTTGGCAAGTTTCGCGTTGCAATCAAAGCGTTCGTTCAGCTTTGAAAGAGATCGGCAACACGACATTTGAAACCGGGTAGCAACCGTTCGCTGGTTAGTTCCTCGTCCGCTGTGAGCGTAATCGTCTGCGTAGGAGAGTCGTAGATAATCACGCGCTCTAACGGCAAGGAAACCAGCCATACCTGTTGCACACCTGCGGCAAAATACTCCTCAATTTTCTCATTGACCTTGTCCCAGATGTCGGTCGGAGAAACGACTTCAACGGCGAGGTCGGGTGCGATTTCCCATTTGCCGGAAGGCTCGCCTTCGGGCGGGAAGCGTTCGGCTGAAACATAACTGACATCCGGCATGCGCTCACTTTTGCCGATGAGAAACGTTGTGTTTGAAATATAAACTCCGCCGATAGGGTTTTGCTCCAGATAAAACTCTATTCTGGATAGCACTTTCCCCCCCAATTCTGCCGTGTCTTGCTCCCGCCATTTTGACCTCCTTATGACCGTTCACGATTTCGTAATCAAGGTCGTCTTCATAAGCCACTTGCGTTGTCGCCGTCATAGTCTTTACCTCCGGTTTGAACTGCTGATAGAAACGGGCACATTCTAGCCAGCGTGTCACCATCCGACAATTCCAAAACCAAAGGCCGAGAGGATTGTTCCTCTCGGCCTTTACAGATTATTGCTCGTCGTCGTTCTGCCCTGCCGTAGGCGGCCCGCCGCGTCGCGGAGCCGCGCGCCCTACGCCAAGGTGTTGATAGTTGAATGCCGCGTTGAACAGCAAAAAGAAACTGCCGTGCGTTTGATGCCGCCACATCGGATTGTTGGCGAACATCACTACGTGGCCTTTGCCTACGGGCACGTCAATCACGGCGGGTTTGTTGGCGAGTTCGCTGCCGCCCGCGAGCATACCGCTGATGAGCAGCGCCTTTTCATCCGACGCGAAACGCAACACGACGCGCGGTTGCATTTCGGGCGGAGGCATTTGCGTTGCTAACAGTTCGCGCATCTCCGCCGGAATGCCGTCAGGACTGGCCGCTACGGGCGGAGCAGGCGCGCGGCCTTGCGGAATGTCGGGGTCGGTCAAACTGCCACGCCCCGTCACGCGGCCTTGTGTTTGTCCACCGCCGAATCCACCACCGCCACCAAAGCCACCGCCACCACCTAAGCCGCCGGTTTGAAACAGCGGCGCTTGATTGAAATAGACGCCGAGCTTCTCGCCGTAACCATACGCAATCGGGCTTTTGCGATCAGCGAATGAGGCGCTCATCACCGAGCCGCGCGCTTGCAAGGTACGGGCTTCCTG
>JANNUY010000361.1:0-3646 GCA_031414155.1 Acidobacteriota bacterium | reverse complement strand
GCAGGTTGTGCCCACCGCTGAAGGCCGTTGGGTTACGGTTCAACACTGCGCCAAAAAAGGCACGTGCGTCATCCACAGAACCACCCGGCAAACCAGCATTGTCAATCGGGGTAGTTGCCCACAACCGCACCCAGCCTGTTCGTCCTTCCATACGGAGTGCAGGAACGCTACCCAAAAAACGTGGAAAACTGTTAGAGAAAACTTCTCTGAATTGGCAGGCATTGAGTATGCTGAAACTGAAGCTGTAAGCACCTTCTGCGTCATCGTAAAGGAACCCAAAGAAATTGCCTGCGCGACTGACGCGAGTCGCTAGACTTCCGCCGATGTGGTTGACCACCAACATGGTCGTATTCCCATCAGGTATTGCGCCAGCGCTATCAACGACAAGAACACGTGGCAGGCGTTCATAACCAATGCCATCAAACCTGATTGTTGCTAACGCCCTGTCCTCTGAGACAAAAACCGACGGTTCGCCTAACACTGAAATCGCTTCTGCACTCAGATTAGCGTGGTATCCCGATTGCAATTTGACGTATTCGTCGCCGATCAGCCAATCAAACGCGATAGGAAAACCGTTTAGGTCAGTGGCAAAAGCCATGACGTAGCCTGTGACGCCGGGGTCAACGTCCGAAGTGAGAAACGCTGCGGTTTGTTGAGCCGCGAGACAAAGATAAGCGTCCGTCACGAGGCCAGTAGTTCCATCTATGAGAAAAAGATGAACCGCTACGCCAGTTGTTTCATTCGTGTTGGTGATGCTGATGCGAGTGTTTTGCGCGGGGCTAGTCACCGCGGGCGAAGCATACAAGTTATAAGCCAGTACTGACCCCTGATCTTTCCCCCAAGTGGGGGCGGAAAAACTTGCTACAACGACGATCATCCAAAGGAACTTGGTAAGTTTGTCTCTCATTATTGACCTGCTTGCTTTATCGAAGTTAAACCGATGTGCTTTTTCAAGAAACGCAGCCCTGATTTTTTTGCAGCCGATAAAATCGCATCGGCTTAACAACGCGGCGGCACAATCGGAATTTGGACAAACGAGATGGGGTTTAAGCTGAGCTTGTGCAGGTTGTGTCCACCGTTGAAGGCCGTAGGTATCGCTTTATTGTTATGGTTCAGCACTGCGCCAAAAATAGCGCGAGCGTCATTCGCAGAGCCACCCGGCAAGCCCGTATTGTCAATCGGCGTAGTTGCCCAGAACTTGATCCAACCTGTAATTCCAGGTCCTATAGCAAAAGTGAAAGCACCAGCCAAAAAACGCGGGAAACGGTTAGAGAAAACGTCCATGAATTGGCAGGCATTCAGCCCACTAAAGTTAAAGCTGTAAGCGCTTTCTGCGTTATCGTAAACCAATCCGAAGAAAGTGCCTGCGCGGCTAACGCGCGTGGCTAAACTTCCGCCGATGTGATTAACCACAAGAATGGTCGTGTTTCCATCAACCGGGGAAGCAATGCTGTCAATGGCAAGAACGCGCGGCAATCGTTCATAACCGATGCCATCAAATCTGATGGTTGCCAACGCGCCGCCTTCTGAGACTGAAACTGACAACGGCTCACTGACAACCGAAATGGCTTCCGCGCTTAGGTTGGCTTGCTGTCCCAACTGCAATTTGACGTATTCGTCACCGATCAGCCAATCAACCGCGACGGGGAATCCGTTGCGGTCAGTGGCAAAAGCCATGACATAGCCTGTCACACCGGGGTCAACATCCGATGCCAGAAACGCGGCAGTTTGTTGAGCCGCCAGACAAAGATAAGCATCCGTCGCCAAACCAGTGGTTCCATCCACAAAGAAAAAATGAACAGCTACGCCTGTCGTTTCATGCGTATTAGTGATGCTGATGCGAGTGTTTTGCGCTGGGTCATTAACAGCCCTCGAAGCATACAAGTTATAAACCAGTACTGAACCCCGGTCTTTAGCCCGAATGTGAGCAGAGAAACTTGCCGCGACGACGATCACCCAAAACAACTTGGTAAGTTTGCCTCTCATTGTTGACCTGCTTGCTTTGTCGAAATTAAACCGGGTTAAACCGATGCGCTTCCGCTTGAGTCACGCTTTGTTGTACTCAAATGACTTTCTGGTTGTACGCCAAAAATTAGAATGAGGCTTGTAGGTTTAACAGGATGTACAGAGAAATCGCGTGGAGGAAAGCTGAAGAATGAGTACTTCACTGCGAATGGCTCGCAGTGAAGCACCCTTGCAAGCATAGATTGCTATGCGGCTTTTGGCCCAGCCGCTTTGACTGCATCCGACACGCCTGCCTCGAACTGTTTGAAGTTCTCTTGAAACAAGCCCGCCAGATGTTTGGCTTTGGCGTCGTAAGCCGCCGCGTCACGCCAAGTGTTGCGCGGCTTCAGCACTTCATTCGGCACGCCGGGGCAACTCACCGGCACGTGAACGCCGAAAATTGGGTCGGCTTCGGTTGCCACTTGATTAAGGCTGCCGTCAAGCGCGGCGCGTACCATCGCGCGAGTGTAAGCGATCTTCATGCGTTGGCCTTCGCCGTAAGGCCCGCCCGACCAACCCGTATTCACCAGCCAACATGTCGCGCTATGTTTGGCGATGCGTTCGCGCAGCAACTCGGCGTATACACCCGGATGATGAACCATGAACGGCGCGCCAAAGCAGGTCGAGAACGTCGCTGATGGTTCTTTGCCCAAGCCTTTTTCCGTACCCGCTACTTTCGCCGTGTAGCCGGAAATGAAATGGTACATCGCCTGTTCGGGCGTGAGCTTGGCGATGGGCGGCAACACACCGAAAGCGTCGGCTGTGAGCATGATGATGTTGCTCGGATGCCCGCCCTGTCCGCTCGGTTCGTAATTCGGGATGTAAGAAATCGGATATGCCGCCCGTGTATTTTCAGTCAGCGCGTTGCTGTCCAAATCCAGACGGCGCGTGGTTTGATCCATCACGACGTTTTCGAGCACTGTGCCGAAACGCCGCGTGCAGGCATAAATATCCGGCTCGGCTTCGGGCGAAAGGTTGATAACTTTGGCGTAACAGCCGCCTTCAAAATTGAATACGCCCGTGTCTGACCAGCCGTGTTCGTCGTCGCCGATCAAGCGGCGTTCAGGGTCAGCCGAGAGCGTCGTCTTGCCCGTACCCGACAAACCGAAAAAGATCGCCGTGTCACCGCCCTTGCCGATGTTCGCCGAGCAATGCATCGAAAGTGTATTGCGCAACGGCAACAAATAATTTAGCAACGTGAAGATGGATTTTTTCGTCTCGCCCGCGTAACTCGTCCCGCCGATCAAAATCAGCTTGCGCTCGAAATTCATCAGAATGAACGTGCCCGAAGTCGTGCCGTCCGTCGCCGGGTCGGCCATCAGACTTGGCGTATTGATCACCGTAAATTCCGGCGTGTGGTTTTCCGCCTGCGTCGCCCAATCAGGACGCACGAACATGTGGCGCGCGAACAAGCTATGCCAGGCATATTCGGTCACGACGCGAATCGGCACGCGATATTCTGGCGCGGCTCCGGCAAAGCAATCCTGCACATACATTTCGCGTTGCGCGATGTGAGCCAGCATCTTTTGATAAAGGCGCTCGAAATTTTCTGCCGAAATTTCGCGGTTCACCTTGCCCAACCACACGTGCTTTTCTGACGAGGCTTCACGCACTATGAATTTGTCGTTGGGCGAACGTCCGG
>JANNUY010000360.1:0-5014 GCA_031414155.1 Acidobacteriota bacterium | reverse complement strand
GCAGGCTTCGATAATCCAGTCCTTCGGCGTCAGGCGCACGGGTGTGCTCCACGTTTTTCCATTGTCAGTTGATTTCGCCACGATGGTTTCGCGCGCGCCGTTGGCGTAAACGTGCCGCCAAGACAGATACAGCGCGCCGTTGGCCGCGACCGCGATGTCGGTCTGGCAGCAAGCGCAGATGCCGTCGCGGAACAGTTCGCGTTCGCGCGAAAACGTCTTGTCGTCATCGCGCGAAGTCACCGTGTAAAGCGCATTCGCATCGTTGCCCGCTTTCATGTAGCGCGTGTCAATCCAGAAAGCGTGCAACGTGCCGTCGAGCGCAACAGCAATCGAGGTGAACGCATGCGAAGCCGCGTTGCCCATCGTCACGAAACCGTAATCCTGCCGGTCGGTGTCATTGTTGAGCGGACGCGCTGCCTCGAATGTCGCGCCGCGATCCGTCGAACGTGAGTAATGCAAATCCATCACCTGCGGTTTGTCGCCGGGCGTGCGATAGCGATTGGCGGAATAGACGACGTGAATCGCGCCCGACTTGCTGAGGGCGAGCTTCGGCGTATTGTTATTGACGCCGCGCGCAAGGCCCGGCACATCGTTGACGCGCACCGGCTTTGAGAATGTGCGTCCGCCGTCGGTCGAGCGCGTGAAATACAAATTATTGCCGCTCGGCTTGGGCATCGCAGCCATCGCGCCCGCGCCGTGTTGCGAGTGATCGTGTTCGACGGCCTGCGCGACCGGCGCGGTTCCTTGTATCCACACAATGTTGATGCTGCCGTCGGGCGCAATCACTACATCCTGACTCTGTGATTTATAACCCGCTGTGCTCAAGGCTTTCGTCTCTGCCACGGGCGCGGCTTTGGCGTCGTTGTCGTTGTGCGCGGCGACTTGGCGGTCAGCCTGCGCCCAAAGCAGCAAAGCCGCTGCCAGCAAACTCATCATCATTCGTTTCATTGGTTGCTCCTTTGGTTTCGGGTGTTGTGATTTGTGATGCCACTTTCAGCGGGACTTATGTGCCGTGTGTATTCGGATTGTGCCGAACAGACAGTTGAAATGCTTTTTCTCTTCGATGCCCTCAAAACCTGACTGCCTGATAAACTCCGGCAACTTACCCGCGAAGCTGTCTTTCGTCGTTGCGCCATCCAGCAGCACGATGCCTTGCGAAGCCAGCCTCATCAGCGCGTTATGCGGCAAGCCCCAATCGGCAACGTGAAATTCGCCGCCGGGTTTGAGAACGCGCCGCAGTTCCGCCAGCGTCCGCAATTTGTTTTCGCGCGTCAGGTGATGAAAGAAAAGGCTCGACAGTACATGGTCGAATGACTCATCCGCGTAAGGCAGTTCATACGACATTCCCTCATCAAGCTGAACCTCCACGCCTTTGTGTTCCGCCTTGGCTCGCGCTTGCCGCAAGATTGCCTGATCGCCGTCAATGCCGATAACTGTGGCTTGCGGATGCGCTTGTTTGATCGAGATGGTCAATGTCCCCGTCCCGCACGCAAGATCGAGGACACGCTGTCCGGGTTGAATCGTTGCCTGACTTAACAATGCTGCTTTGAACGTAGCTTCGCGTGTCGTCAACCGCACGACCGGGTCGTAAAGCGATGTCAGCCAGTCGTAACGTAGCGCCGGAATGTAACGTGCGTCTGACTCCTTCATAACCGCTGTCAATAGATGACTGTAAAGCTGCCGTCCTTTTCCGCCACCACAGATGCCAGACTCCAAACCGGTATTCCAGGCGCTTCACCTCGCTCGCCGATTGGCTTGCCTTGCGCATCGTAAAGCTGCCACACAAGCGAGCCGCCCTTTTTCCAACCTGTGCCTTCCGTCCAGACGAACAGCGTCTCGCCGCGCGCGTTCGCGGCGATCACCGGATGTTTGCGTTTGCCCGCAACACCTGTTGCTGGGATTGGAGAAAGAGGCTGCGGCATTTTCGGATTGAGTGCGGCGAAATAAACCTGCCCTTCGGTTTCCCACGCCGCCAGCAAACCATTCGCGCCATTGGCAAACGAAGCTGAACTCATCGGGCAGGCATTGATCTTCCACTTGTCGAGCAACACCCCGGAGAAACGCTGCCCGCGATTGTCGGAAGTCAGCAGGTACATATCGCGGTGTACGCTTTCCGTCGCGGCGCGATAGAGCAAATGCACACGCCCTTGCCGGTCGGCGAACGCCCGCATCCCGCAACAGCCGCAAGCGCCGGTCGGCTCGTTCCAGGCGGCTACTTCGCGTGCGAAGGTTTTTCCTTCATCCGTCGAGCGCGCGACCCAGACGCGCCGATGCTCTTCGCCTTTCTGATCTCCCGTGCCGTGCCACGCGACATAGACATTGCCCGCGTTGTCCGCCGCAATCGAGCCTCCGCCGTCCAACCCGCCTGAGAATTGCATCACGTTGCGCTGCGGCTCGAAGGCCGTGCGCGCATCGTTCAGCCGCGCATAGAACATCGGCGCTTCGTGTCCGCCGGGCTTGTGCGGGCCGTTCCAGGAAACGTGAACGCGCCCGTTCTTTCCGACGGAGAGATGCGCGCCGCGAATCGTACCTGCGGCGACTGCCGTATTCGGTTCGCTGTTGATCCGAATCGGCGCGGTGAACTCAGTTCTGCCCGCAACGCGCCGCACGTAGTAAACATCGCCGCCGCCCGGCTCGCCCGTGAAGTAAATCAAATGCAGCACGCCACGTTCGTCCATCGCGGTTTGCGGTTGCAGTCCGCCGTTCGGCACGCGGAGCAGTTTTACTTTGCCATTCGCACTTTGCGCCGATTGCGCGCCGACGCGCGCCGACAGCGCGGGAAGTAACAAAGCAAGAGCGAACAACATCCAACAGCTTTTGAGTTTCATCTGATTCTCCATTCAATGAGACAATCTGCGCAGCCTGAGCGCGTTGGCGATCACCGATTACTCCCGAGTACTCAATGACACAGCCTAAATCAACTCGCGCACCAACGGCTGCAACGCCGCGATATAACCCGACAGTTGCATGTCCTGCCCCAACGCGGGAACGACTGCGCGCACGCGCTCATACACCGTTTGCAAAGCCGGGCTGGGCTTGAGCGGCTTGAGAAACTCAAGTCCCTGTGCGGCGCAGAGCAATTCAATCGCCAGCACGATTTCAACGTGTTGCGTAATTTGTGCGAGCTTCAACGCCGCCGTCATTCCCATCGAAACGTGATCTTCTTTGTTCGCCGACGTAGGCAACGTGAACACCGACGCCGGATGCGCCAGCACGTTATTTTCAGCAATCAACGAAGCCGCCGTGACTTGCGCCATCATCAAGCCTGAGTTCGTACCCGGTTGCGGCGAGAGGAACGCGGGCAAGCCCGACAGATCGGGGTTGACCAACCGTTCGACGCGGCGTTCAGAAATCGTAGCCAAATCGGCAATCGCAATCGCTGCGTAATCCAACCCAAGCGCGACGGGTTCGCCGTGAAAGTTGCCGCCGGATAAAACTTCCTGCGCGTCGGCAAAGACCAGCGGATTGTCAGTCGCGCTATTGATTTCGGTCTCGATGATTGATCGCACGTGCGCCAGCGCATCGCGCACCGCGCCGTGTACCTGCGGCATGCAGCGCAGTGAGTAAGCGTCCTGCACGCGCGGGTCTATGGCTTTGTCACGGTGCGACTCACGGATTTCGCTGCCCGCGATCAACGCCCGCAACCGCGCCGCGCTCGCCTGCTGCCCCGCGTGCGGACGCACGGCGTGAATCTTTTCGTCAAACGCGGCGGGCGTGCCGCGCAAGGCTTCAAGTGTAAGCGCCCCGATCACATCCGCCGCCTGCGCGAGTTGCAAGGCTTGCCACACGGCCAGCCCGCCCACGGCGGTCATCGCTTGCGTACCGTTAAGCAACGCCAATCCCTCTTTGGCTTCGAGTTCGAGCGGAGACAGCCCTGCGCGTTGCAACGCCGCGCCGCCTGCCATTCGTTCGCTTTTATAAATTGCTTCGCCTTCGCCGATGGTGACGAGCGCCAGATGCGCGAGCGGCGCGAGATCGCCCGAAGCGCCTACGGAACCGCGCGAAGGAATCACGGGATGTACGCCCGCGTTGAGCATCGCCAACAGTGTTTCAATCACTACGGGACGACAGCCCGAAAAGCCCTTCGCCAGCACGTTAGCGCGATGCAACATCATCGCGCGGACGGTGGGTTCAGGTAACGGCTCGCCTACGCCACAGGCATGCGAACGCAAGAGGTTAAGTTGCAACGTGCGCAACTCATCGTGCGGAATCACGACTTCAGACAGCTTGCCGAATCCCGTGTTGATGCCATAGGCGACTTCGCCGCGCGCGAGCAATTGTTCAACGAATTGGCGGGATTGATTGATGCGCGGCAAGGCGCTGGCAGACAGCGCAGCAGACGCGCCAGCGGCTACGGCGGCGGTGTCGGCGAGTGTTAAGGATTGTCCGTTGAGTTCGAGCATGGAAATTCAGATAGGTTGTAGCTCAATCAGCTTTTGCGTTTCATCAAATTCCGCCCTCAAAGAGACGAGCTACGCAACCTGAGCGCGTTGGCGATGACTGAAACGGAACTGAAGGTCATCGCCGCGCTCGCAATCATCGGGCTGAGCAGTAAGCCGAAAAACGGATACAACACGCCCGCCGCAAGCGGCACACCCAGCACGTTGTAAATGAACGCGAAGAAAAGGTTCTGCCGAATGTTGCTCATCACGGCTCGGCTCAAGCGGCGCGCACGCACAATGCCGCGCAGGTCGCCTTTGACTAGCGTCATCCCCGCGCTTTCCATTGCCACATCTGTCCCCGTACCCATTGCAATACCGACTTGCGCCAGCGCCAGCGCCGGAGCGTCGTTAATGCCGTCACCCGCCATCGCCACGACCTTGCCTTCACCGTGCAGTAGCTTAATGACTTCGCTCTTCTGTTCGGGCAGCACTTCGGCGATGACTTCATCAATGCCCAGTTGGCGCGCCACGGCTTCAGCGGTCGTCCGGTTATCACCAGTCAGCATGACGATGTGCAGACCTTCTTCGTGCAACATGCGAATTGCCTCCCGCGTCGTTTCTTTGATCGGGTC
>JANNUY010000359.1:0-3470 GCA_031414155.1 Acidobacteriota bacterium | reverse complement strand
CGGGCAATGCCGCTTGTATGTCGTCCAGGTCTTCGTGTTTGCCGCGCCTGAGTCTGCGACGGGCGCGGCTGACGAGACAGTTGTGCATCATCCACGCCGAATAGGCCTTGAAATGCGCGCTGTCGGTAAACGACGTCAACTCGAATTTCAGACGCAGGTATAACTCATTGACCAGATCGCTGGTTTCCATCGAACTGCCGTTGTATTCACGGCTCAAAATGCGCGATGCGATCTTGTCGAGTTCGGGCTTGATGAGTTCCATCAATTCCTGTTTCGCGGCTTGGTTGCCTTGGCGGGCCAACGCCAACAGCCGAGTGATCTTGCCGGGGGTTGCCATCACAAGCTCCTGTCGAAAATTGGGTCAGTTTACAGCGGGGCTGGCTGCACTGAGATTGATAATCTTTAGTTGTAATTTTAACTGAAAATGCTGCGGAACCAGCTATCGAATCATCGTGGGGTGGCTGACACGATAACTGCGAGTGCAATATCGCACAAAAGAAACCAGAGCGAAAGTGCAGCCCCAGGCACCGCGTTTTTCAGCCAATCTTATGCTCACAGGCTCGGACTCGATCTAACCAGCGGCACGCGCCAGAGCTTTCGCACGGCGGCAGGTTCGTTCTGGGCTTATGGTCACGAAATCACTTTGCTCGTCGGCGAAATGCAATGGGTAACGATGGTCTATTTCGCCGAACCTTTCCCATCAATGTCGTAGGCGGCATCGGCTTCCTAGATCACACACAAGTTGTCTTGGTGGACTACGAGCAATTGCTTTACCTCAGCCCTTACGTGTGGCGTCGTGAGAAATGGCGTGAATAAAGTCAAAAAGGTCAACGGGCTATTGAATCTTCGGTGCCATAGCTACACGAAAACCGATACTGTCGCTACGTCCTCCCGGCGTGTTCCATCCGCGAAGAGCGGCACGGCAATACCAACCGCTGACAAGCCACGAACCGCCCCGCAACACACGGCCTTCACCTGCTGATGATGGCCCAGTTGGATTGTTTTGTTGTTGCGCAATATATGGACCATACCAATCGTGGCACCATTCCCAGACATTCCCATGCAAGTCGTATAGCCCAAACGCATTCGCGACCTTTAGACTCCCCACCAAAACGGTTTTACGTCGCCGTTCGCCGATAGTGGCTCCGCCATAAGGGTAATTCCCGTCATAATTCACCAAAACGGGAGTAATAGTTTCACCAAACGCGAAAGGCGTTTGCACTCCTGCGCGCGCGGCATATTCCCACTCCGCTTCCGTCGGCAACCCATAGTGTCTTCCTGTCTTACGGCTTAAGCGCGCACAAAACTCCACGGCTTCTTCCCAGGACACATTTTCCACCGGTAAGGTGCCGCCTTTGAAATTAGCGGGGTCAGGAGGCAAGTCCATTTTCACTTTCGGCAATTTCGCCGCCGCACGCCATTGCGCCTGCGTGATTTCATATTTGCCCATCATCAACCCGCCTACTGTAACTTGATGTCGCACTTCATCCTCACCACGTTCTTTTTCAATTATGGGCGAACCCATCGTGAACGTACCGCCTACCAACTCGACCATCTCTAATGGCACTCCGTTGATGTCTTCGGTGAAGCCAAACGCCACACCTTGCTGTCGCGTTTTGACCTCACCTAGCCCATCCACAATCACAGTCTCAAAATTGAAAGCTCGTAACGGTACGCCCGTCACACTTATTCGACCGGTAGACGTTGGTTTCGTACCAGATGGCGTACCTGCAAGCGCACGCAACTTGGTGATGCGATTGCGCGCACTCACCGCAAAAAGTCCATTCGGATATTGCCGCAGGTATTCTTCAAACTCGCTGATCTCATTACTGCGGTCAGCGCTTTGCCAGAGAGCCAATTCCAACGCAGCAGGGTCAACGGTTGCATTCGCTACCGCCAAGCCCGTCTTCCGCAGAAAAATAAAATCGCCGCCCTCATCGCCCGTTTCCTGAATCACGCCATAGCGTGGCGTAGCGAGGCTGCCGTCCGTTTGAGGCTTGCTGTTATTGATGACGGGTTGGCGCAGTTGGGTGAAAAGGTCTTGCGCGAAGACGTAAGGCGCGGCGTTTTTTTCGAGCCGGTCGAGCAGGTATTGCACGAAGACGCTGCGGTCGGGAACCGTAGTGAGCGCGCCGCTGGTCATCGCCGTGCGGCTGGGCAGCTTGTCTACTTCTGCGAGTGCGGCTTCGCGGACGAAGGCGTCGCGCGTCACGAACATGCTGCCGCTGAAACAGGCGTCTGAAATCAACAGCGTATGCCGCGCGCGTACCGCCCGAATCGCGTCGCGCAATTCGCCGTTCGAAATCCAGTTCGTTTTTGAAGCCCGCCGCGCATCGCTCGGCAACCAATAACCTTGACGGCGCGCTTCGTCCCAATAGCCGTGCCCGGCGTAAAAGACCAGCAGGTGATCGTCGGCGCTCAGGCGTTCAGCGAGTTGTTCAAGTTCGCCCACGAGGCGTTCGCGCGTAGGGTTCGTGAGCGTCGTCACGTTCGCCGCCGCGAAGCTGTAATCCGCCGTCAAAACTTGTTTGACGCGCGCCAGGTCGCGCAGCGGGTAATCGAGGTCGTTGACCTTGGGGTCGGCGTAATCGGCGACGCCAATCAACAGCGCGTGATATTGACCCGCAACAAGTGAACGGTTGACGGGGCGCGTGCCTTGTCCGCGTTCCTGCGCCCAATCGGCGCACGGCAAAGCCACACTGGCGCAAAGGAATATCGCAAGGAGGAGTGGTTTCATAATTCGTAATCCGGCCTTTCTAACGCTGATGCTGCAAGACCACTTTACGCACGATCACATTGGCCGACAAGCTCGGTTGCGCGGCGAGCGATTCCAAATGTGCAACTTGTGCCTGCGCGAAGGACGCTCCCTGTTGGCGCGCGCCTATCAAACCGACTTGGGCTAAATCGCCGGGCGCTTTGGTGATTACGAAATAGAGATGCTCTTCGCCTTCAACTCGGTCAAAGGCCATTTCCGGCAAGCGAAGGGATTGTGCGGCTGGAAGCTGTTTAGGGTGAACATAGACGACGTTCACATCGCCTTTGGTTCCGGCTTGCACGAGCGACAACCAGCCTGCATGCGGCGGCATAACCTGAAAATAAATGTGATCGCCGGTACGCACGGCATCATTCAGCGGCACTTTGCCTACGCCTTTGCGAAAGCGTTCGAGGTTGAGCGTTTCAGCGATAGTTACCACAGGCGTTGTCATTTTGGGCTGTTCTGTCGGAGCCGTTGGCTGAACCGAAACGGGCGGCGGCGTAACGTGTGAACTCTGCCGATAAGCGAACCATCCACCCAATGCCAGCGCGATTAACAGCGCGGCAGCTGCGGCATAAGGCCATTTCGGTTTTGGCTTCGGCGGCATGGGTTGAGTTTCGGGCGCGAGGTAATTGGTCTCGACCGCGCGCACCTGTGTTTCGTAACTGATCGAAGCCGTTGCCATCGCTTTAGGCGTTTCTGCTTTCTGTTCAAG
>JANNUY010000358.1:0-2166 GCA_031414155.1 Acidobacteriota bacterium | reverse complement strand
CTTGTAATCGCGCCCGTCCGGTTTATGCAGCCGTTGCGCAAAGAACAAATCAGTCGTCGTCAGCGATTCCAGATCGCGTTCGCTGTGAACCATCTGCACGCCGCGTCCTTGCGAAGCGCCCCAAAACGGTTTTACGACGAGCGGCCCGTCAGCAAGCAAGCCGGTCAACTGTTCGGCCTTGCCCGCGAAAAAGGTTTCGGGCAGCGGCACACTCGCGCGTTGCAGCACTTGCGTCGAAAGAATCTTGTCCTTCATCAACACGACCGTCGAGTAAGGATTCAGAATCCGCGCGCCCAGCCCGTGCAACAAGCCCGCGTAACCAAGCGCCGTTTCGGTTCCGGCTTTCAACAAATACAGATCGTGTTGGTTGTCGATGGAAGACACGTTATTGCATTGCGCGTCGGGATAAATCATCTCGACTTGATGCCCGCGCGCGATGAGCAAGTCCGCCGCTTGCTGCATCACCGAACCGCTGCGGCCTGCTTTTTCTTTCGTAGAGATTACGCCGATATTCATAGCTTGATGTTTATTCTGAAATTGTTGCCAGCGATTCATCCAGCGCCGTCACCAGTTCGTCCGCATTATCTTTCGACATAATCAACGGCGGCCCCAATCGCACGCAGTTGCCATACAAGCCGCCCTTGCCGATCAACACGCCGCGCTTCTTGGTCTCCTCAAACACCTTCAGCACAGCTTGCGGATTTGGCTCTTTGGTCTTGCGGTCTTTGACGAATTCGAGCGCCTGCATTAAGCCCATGCCGCGCACGTCGCCGATCACGTCGTATTTTTCCTGCAAGCCCATCAGCTTTTCTTTCAAATACGCGCCGGTGACTTGGGCGTTGTGCGCGAGGTTTTCCTGTTCGATGACTTCGATCGTAGCCATCCCCGCGCGCATCGTCACCGGATTGCCCCCAAACGTAGAGAACGTCAGCGTACCCACGGCATCCGCCACTTCTTTCGTCGCAATCGTCCAGCCGATGGGCGAACCGTTCGCCATGCCTTTGGCTGACGTGATGATTTCAGGTTCTACGTCCCAATGCTCGATGCCGAACCATTTGTCACCGGTGCGTCCCCAGCCGGTTTGCACTTCGTCGGCGATGAATACGCCGCCGTATTGCCGGATGATGGCGACGGCTTCTTTGAAATACTCTTTGGGCGGCACGATGTATCCGCCCACGCCTAAGATCGGCTCGGCCATAAACGCGGCGATGTTGCGCGAGGTCGAAGTCTCGATCAGTTCCTTCATGTCTTTGGCGCAAGCCAGATCGCATTCGGGATAGGTCAGCTTGAACGGACAGCGATAACAGTAAGGCGCGGGCGCGTGGTAATAGCCGGGCACTTGCGTAGGCAACAGCTTCCACGAAGCGTGCCCACCGGCTGCTTGCGCCGCCGCCGAACGTCCGCTGTAACTGTGGCGCAGCGTGATGATTTCCTGCCGCCCAGTATAAAGCTTCGCCGCCATCGTAGCGGTTTCGTCAGCTTCGGTGCCGCTGTTGGTAAAGAAAGATTTTTCGAGCTTGCCCGGCGTGATCTCAGCCAGCTTGGCCGCCAATTGCGATTGCGGGCGGTTGGCGTAAAGCGTCGAACTGTGATTGAGCTTGCCGACCTGATCCACGATGGCTTCGGTCACATGCGGATGGCAATGGCCTACGCTGGTGACGAGCACGCCGCCGAAACAGTCCAGGTACTTGTTGTCGCTCTCATCCCACACGTACATGCCTTTGCCGTGATCGAGTGCCAGCGGCTGTTGGTAATACATCGTGACCGCAGGGAAGAGATAATCCTTGTGCTGTTGCACCGTTGCGGAAGGTGGATTTTGGTTTTCAGTCTTGTCCATAAGGAATGTCCTCGAAGTCGAAATAAACCGCTTTGCCGAACGAACGCGCCAACGCGACCATTTCGTCGGCTCCGGTCGAAGCGCCGCCGATACGCAAACAGCCGTCGCATTTCGCTACCAGCCGCCGCGAGACCGGATGAAAGATTTCGTTAAAGATGTCGTCGCCGATGTGTTGCGAACCCGCGTGTTCAATCAACGGCAACGCGTACCACTCGCCCAACACTGGCAGATGCCCTGCGCGAAACAGCCGCAGCGCCATGTCGTTCATTGCCTTCACGTTCGCGGCGATCCGAAAGCACCGCTGCCGCCACTCTCGCCGGCGCTGAAGG
>JANNUY010000357.1:0-2483 GCA_031414155.1 Acidobacteriota bacterium | reverse complement strand
GTTCCTTCATCCAGCCGCAGGTTTTCGTCCGTGCCCAGCCGCAATTCCAACTCTTCCCAAATGCGGGCGTCGGGCCAGTGGGCGAGGTTCTCGTCGGGTGCGCATTGCAGATAAAGCCGCGTGATGTCGGGCGTACGCATGCTAAAAAGCGCAAAACCGCGCGTGTGGTGACAATTGTAACCGAGCACATGAAAACGTAGAAAAATTGACAGCGCGTCGCGTTCCACGGAGCGAGGCGTAAAATGGCAGACCAGTATCATCGCCGCAGGCGCAGTGATGGGGCGGTGATTGGTTTTGGGTACGAGGTCGCGCAAAATAGTGAACCCCGGTTGTTTGTCGCAACCGGGGTTTTTCTATTTCGGCTGCCTACCGCGAACGGCACTCAGCTTCAAATGCATGGTTGAGATCGTGCCATTCGCAGGCCGCTTTTGTCTATCGCTACGAGACGGCTGCGATGTTGGCTCACCACGCGGCGGAGCCTTTCCGCCAACGCTTTTGTCGTGCGGCTGGGTGCGGAGCGCGCTTCTTTTTGTGTCGCGCGTGTGATCGCGGGCAGCGGTATTGCTGCGCCGCCTGTCGCCAGCAAGCACGCGCGCAACAACGGCGCGCCGCCCGTCAACGCCATCAGTCCAGCCTCGCCGGACGCCTCGATCATCGGGATTGGCAACGCGCGTATCGTCGTCGTCTCGCGGTACGGCAACACGCTACGGTGATAGATTCCGCGCCTCCGCCGGTACCTACTCCGCCAACCCCGTTTCCAGAAAACGTGACGGATCATGCTTCCGCCGCCACACCGATGACGGGCAAGCTGCGCGCGTCCGTTTGGGCGTGGCCGACGCAGGCACAAAGCGCACGAACGGCGCTCGGCTCGCTCGTGTGCCGCTGGTGCGGGCGCGTAGGCCGCTGGCTCAATCCTTTTCTGAATACGAGTTGAACAGATGATTGCACCCGAAACCGTCGCGGAAATTCGTCGCCTCTTTTACGCCGAGCATTGGAAGGTCGGTACCATCGCCGCTGCGCTCGACCTGCACGCGGACACCGTCAAGCACGCCTTGCGCGCCGTCGTACCCGTCTCGCGTACGCCCGCGCCGCGCGTGCTTGAGCCTTACGAAACCTTCGTGCGCGAGACTTTGCAGCGGCATCCGCGTTTACGCGCTACGCGCTTGCTCGAGATGTTGCGCGAGCGCGGATTCACCGGCTCGATTCATCAGTTGCGCCGTGAAGTGAAAGCACTGCGGCCCGCTACGCGCGAAGCTTTCTTTCGCCTCACGACGCTGCCCGGCGAACAGGCGCAAGTGGATTGGGCGTCGTTCGGCCAAGTGCAAGTAGGGCGCGCGCCACGTGCGCTTTCGTGTTTCGTGATGACGCTGTCTTATAGCCGCGCCTTTTATCTCGAATTCTTTTTTGACCAGCGGATGGAGAACTTTCTGTCAGCGCACGTCAACGCCTTTGCCTGGTTTGGTGGCGCGGCGCGTCAGCTTTTGTACGACAACCTGAAGAGCGCAGTACTCGCGCGACACGGCGATTTGATTCGCTTTCATCCGCGTTTGCTCGAACTCTGCGGCCACTATCATTTCGCGGCGTTGCCTTGTCAGCCGCGTCGCGGCAACGAAAAAGGCCGCGTCGAACGCACCATT
Organism: Acidobacteriota bacterium; assembly: GCA_031414155.1. Classification (GTDB taxonomy): domain Bacteria; phylum Acidobacteriota; class Blastocatellia; order RBC074; family RBC074; genus JACPYM01. Next base: position 846 of record JANNUY010000357.1, on the reverse strand, counting down.
CGTTACGTGCGCGAATCGTTTTTTGCGGCGCGTGAATTCGTCTCGTTGCCGCTGCTCAATCAGCAGGCGTGGGAATGGCGTGACCGCGTAACGCTCGCGCGTCAGTGGCCCGGCGACGATACGCGCAAGGTGGGTGAAGTCTTCGCGGAAGAACGTACGCGCCTGCTGCCGCTGCCCGCGCATAGGTTTGAGACCGACCTCGTGCAACCCATTCGCAGCGGCAAGACGATCTATGTGCGCTTTGATCTCAACGACTACTCGATCCCGCACACGCACGTAGGCCGCCCGCTCACGCTCGTCGCTTCCGCTACGCAAGTGCGCCTGCTCGACGGCGCGACGGAAATCGCGCGGCACCTTCGTTCGTACGACCGCCAACAGCGCGTAGACGATCCAGCCCATCTCGCCGCGCTGCTCGAACAAAAGCGCAAAGCCCTCGGCGCGACTGCCCACGGACGCCTCGCGCACGCCGTACCTGACATCACGGCTTTTCTCGACGCAGCTTTCCAACGCGGCGAATCTCCGACACGCCAAACGACGCAGTTGCTTTTGTTGCTGGATGATTACGGTGCGGCGGCGCTGGCTGACGCAGTGCGCGAAGCACTCGCTAACCACACGCCGCGCGCGAATTCAGTGGCGTTCATTCTGAGCCGTCGCGTACGCAGCACGCGCACGCCTTTGCCGGTAGACCTTTCGCGCACACCGCATCTGGCGGACTTATCCATCGCTACGCACCACCTGGAGGCTTATGACCAACTCTCGCAAAACCCCAATAACGACAGCACTGACCACGAACTCGACGAATCCGATGAACACGGCGCCACCTGATTTGCCTGCGCAATTGCGCCA
>JANNUY010000356.1:0-2326 GCA_031414155.1 Acidobacteriota bacterium | reverse complement strand
ATCTGGCTACGTTATCGCGCTATCCGTTGGCAGCGGAAAAAGATTTGGCGCTCTCGTGGTTGGCGAAAGACCGCAAAGAAGGCGCGGAAGATTTGCATTGGGGGTTGTTGAATAAGCTAGATTTTGTGTTTAACTACTGAGCCATGGAAGTGCTGACTCAACCCGAACAACTCGCCGTTACCGAACTGGAAACGCCCCAAGAAGCGCCGGGTGAAGAAAAGGTGTTGATCCGCGAAATCACGCTGCGCAACATTCTTTCTTTCGGCCCGGAGGCTGAGCCAATACAGTTGCGCGGGTTGAATGTGTTGATTGGGCCGAACGGTTCAGGCAAATCGAATTTGATTGAGGCGATTGCGTTGTTGCGCGCGGCTCCCAACGAAATGGCAAATGTGACTCGACGCGGTGGCGGCGTAGCGGAATGGATTTGGAAAGGGAACCCAAATGGCATAGCGCATCTGGATGCGGTGATTGATAACTGGCGGCCTCATGAACTAATTCGCCATACCGTTGAGTTCGAAAATGGCCCGCAATTTGTTCTAACAAATGAGTTCGTTGAAGTTGAAAATGGAGGAGCAGATTTTTACTATCGCTATCAAAACTACCGCCCTGTACTCAAAGGTGAAGGGAAGGACGAAATTTCGTTAGCTTCTGCCAGTTTTGCGTTTGGCCGTTCCATTCTTACGCAAATGCGTGACCCTATTAGTTACCCTGAGTTGACCCAGTTATCGTACGTATACGAAGACATTCGTATCTATCGTGAGTGGACTTTTGGACACAAGGCCGTTTTCCGCGCCCCGCAGCAAGCCGACCAGCGCAATGATTGGCTGGCAGAAGACTTTTCCAACTTAGGTTTGTTTCTCAACAAGCTGCGTCGCAACCCTACTGCGAAACGCGCAATTCTTTCTGCGCTTGCTGATTTGTATGAAGGCTTCACCGATTTTGATGTGAGCATCGAAGGTGGCGCAGTGCAGGTGTTTTTCACAGAAGGCGATTTCACGATTCCGGCTACGCGCTTGTCTGACGGCACGCTGCGTTACCTTTGCTTGTTGGCGATTCTTTGCGACCCCAATCCTCCGCCGTTGATTTGCATTGAAGAGCCTGAGCTTGGCTTGCATCCCGACATTTTGCCCGATCTTGCCAAGCTGTTGATTGATGCATCGCAACGCACTCAGCTTATCGTCACAACTCATTCCAACATTTTAGTAGATGCCATGACCGAGCGCCCGGAAGCGATTTTGATTTGCGAGAAACACGAAGGCCAAACCCGGATACGGCGATTGGGAAGCGCGGAGATGGAAGGCTGGTTGGAGAATTACCGGTTAGGTGAGCTTTGGTCGAGCGGGCAGTTGGGAGGTGTGCGCTGGTGAAGGTGACGATCTTTCTCGAAGGTGGTGGCGACAACGAGATACAGAAAACGCAATGCCGTAAAGGGTTTCAGCAACTCTTTGAGCGAGCGGGTTTCACCAGACCCAAGACTCCTGCACTTGTGGCTTGTGGTGGTCGGCACCAAGCATTCAACAAGTTCAGGGCTGCGCTGGCTGCCGACCAAGAGGCTTATCTGATTTTATTAGTGGACAGCGAAGACCCTGTGGCGAATCCAGGCGAAAGCCCCGATGCTGACGCTGTGTGGAAGCATTTGAAAAAGCGCGACGGTTGGGAACGTCCCGCCAATACCAACAACGATCAAGCGCAGTTGATGACGACCTGTATGGAAACGTGGGTGATGGCCGATCAAGCGGCTTTGAAAAAGTTCTTCGGCAGCGCATTGCAAGTGAGCGCGTTATTGCCCTTGCTCAATCTCGAAGCCAGAGGCCGCCACGAAGTGCAGGATAAGTTGGAACACGCCACACGCAATTGCGGCAAAGATCGGAGCTATGCCAAAGGGAAGAAGTCGTTCGCGGTGTTGGCGGCGCTCAATCCGCCTGTGTTGCAACAGCATCTACCGCATTTTCGGCGGTTGATTGCCACGCTGAATCGTCATTTGTCATAAACATTCCTATCCGGGGTTTCTTTCTGGACTATTTCCCCGTGCGCTTTCAGCGTTACGGTTTATCGGAGAAAAATAATGGGTTCACCACTCCTACTACGTAGCCGCAAACGTTTCTTTTTATTAGTTGTTTGTTTGGTATTCGGGGGCGGATTTTTGTGGCTGCAACAAAGCGAAGCGCGTCAGTCTGCCAAACCTGCGGCCCCTGCTTTGTTGCGCGCAAACATCGCGTTGAGCGGCAAGTGGGAAAAGCGATTGATGTTGCAACGCGGCGAAGCCTTCGATCTCTCAATCAGTCTGCCGCAGCCTTCCGCGTTGCCTGCCCACGGGCGTATCGCC
>JANNUY010000355.1:0-2273 GCA_031414155.1 Acidobacteriota bacterium | reverse complement strand
CGGCTGCCAGCCCTCCAAGCCGAGTGCGCGAAGCAGGATGGATTCCCCCTGATTATTAAGAGTCTCAGCATTAGATTCTTGGTAGGCGCTCTCGGAATAGGCATTTGCAATCGCATTCTGGAATTTTTGACTAAAGAATGGAACAGCTACCTCCTCTACTTCGCGGCAATTTAAGTTGACCTGTTCTGTTTGTCGGGAAAGAAAATGTAAGAATCCCCTCCCATACTTGGATTGCATGTATGAAGCAAGAAGCTCTGGTAAAGCCTTCTCTCGGTTGACCCTGAGCAAGACTAAATTCTGATTGATATTTGCTGGTAACAAATTTTCCTTTACGAATCCTGTGCGTCCAACTATGGCGTGGGTTGCACCGATTATGGTTACCAAAACATCACCTACTTTTAGAGATGAACGCTTTATCTCCTCATTCCCTTCAACTGAAAGATAGTCAGAACAAATAGGATCAATCGATCCATCACGGATATTATCGGTCTTGATAAATTTTATGCTCTCACCGTAGAAACGTTCTATTTGTTTTGATGGTGTGTGCCCCATAATTGCTGGCTGTACAAGTAAGTCTGCGAGCCTTGACGAGTCGCAGGACAATACTTTCTTAACAATGCCTTTATACAATTTACTATAGTGCTCACTATCAAGCCGAAGATGCCCATAACCGCTCCGAATTCTACTTAACAGAACTTCTGAAACATCCAGCCCCTTCAACAACGCCTCGTAACGACGCTTGTTAAAAGGGCCTATCCGAAAAAACTTAGCTTTTCTTTTTTGGCGAATTCGGCGAAGGCTTCGGCGATGCCGTCCTGCGTGAGTCCTTCATGATTAAAGAGGTCGTGTTGCACGACCCAATGGCCGTGGCTGTCGCGCAAGGGTATGCCGTCCTTGTCGCGCGCGATGAGCTTGTCGCCGCTGGTGTCTTTCGACTCAAGCCGCTGCGTAGCGAAGAAGATGTTGTAATCGTCTTCCTGCGGACAAAGCGGCCCGACTGATGGGTCGTCGTTCCATTTCTGCACAAACAGCACGCTGGTCTTGGTTCCCGTGTGCGGCTTGAAGGTGTTCGGGTGCAAGCCGACAACGGCGAGAATGCGGCAACGTTCGGCGATGAACTCGCGCACACGCTGGTCGCTGGAATTATTGAACCGGCCTTGCGGCAACACGACGGCCATGCGTCCGCCGGGTTTGAGAAAGTCGAGATTGCGTTCGATGAAAAGCAAATCGCGCCCGACGGCGTTTTCGAGCTTGCCCTGTCCGCCGTCTTTAGCGCGTTTGTGCGCCAACTCATAAGGCGAAAGCATGTCGGTCTGTTTGATGTCGCCCGCAAACGGCGGATTCGCCATCAGCACATCGAACTGAAAGTTGCGGTAATCGTTTTTCTGGTCGAGCAACTTGCGCAGCTTCTTCCAGCCTTCGTGATAAACATCCAGCCAGTCTTGCTGTTTGGTCGTTTCGTCCCACCGTTTGTAATCAAGCGTATTCAAATGCAGCACGTTGGTTTGGCCGTCGCCCGCAATCAGGTTCAGGCAACGCGCGACGCGCACGCTCTTTTCGTCAAAGTCTATGGCAAAGACTTTATCGCGCACGTAGTCATAACAACGGCGCGGTTTCTTTTCCATCGTGAACAGATGCGAGATGGGTAAGCCTTCGTCTTTGAGAATCTGTTTCCAGACGTGAAAGATCGTGTGAACGGTGAACCCAGCCGAGCCGCAAGCCGTGTCAACGATGTTTTCTTCTTCGGTCGGGTTGAGCATCTGCACGCACATATCAATCACCCAACGCGGCGTGAAGTATTGCCCTTTCTCGCCTTTGGACGATTTGTTGACCAGATATTCAAAGGCGTCATCCACTACGTCGAGGTTAGAATTGAACAGCTTCCATTCTTCGAGCGAACCGACACACACCTGCAAATGATCGGGCGTGAGTTTGATCTTTTCGTCTTCGGCAAATACGCCTTCCCATTCGCCTTTGGCTTCGTCAAAGAGCGACTGAATTGCCGCCTTGAGTTGGGCAGCCGTGTTCTGATTGCGGAAGCGCAAATACCGCTGCCCGCGTTTGCCTTGATAACACGCCAGCTCGTCATAGAGTTTAGTGAAGATGAGTTTGAAGACTTCTTCAAACACGTCTACGCCCGCGTTGGCGAGTACTTCGTCTTCCATGTCTTCGATCAGACGCCGTAACGAACGCCCTTTGTCCCCCGCCGCTTCGCGCTCTTTCTCTTTTTCAATCAGCGTCTCAATCGTCACTCGGCAATCGAAAAATCCGCA
>JANNUY010000354.1:0-15075 GCA_031414155.1 Acidobacteriota bacterium | reverse complement strand
TCGGGCTGAATACGTTGGCGAAATAGCGGCGCGCTTGCCCGCTGAAACGCAAGGTGTGCGCGTCGCGGTTCACCGATACGCCCGCTGTCGCGTTGTAATTATACGAACGGTCACGAAAAATCGGCTGACGCGGCCCCAGCGTGAGGTAATTGCCGCTGAATAAAAAGCGCGGCAAGGCTTTTGAAAAAATGCCGGGCAGGTTGAATTGCTTGGGGTAATCAGTCGCCGCATCGCCTTGTGGAATGGATTGCTGGCTGTTGTAAGACGTGCCGAAGCGAAAGTTCCATACTACTTTGGGCGAGACGGTGTAAGTATCTGACAGGCTAAGTTGGCCGCCTTCGTAATCGTAACTTGGCGCGCCTGAATTGCCCGGCCCCGCGAAAAACTCAGGCGAGAGGCGGCGTCCGCGCGAAGCGTTTAACGAAAAATTCAGTTGCTGCTGTTCGCTCAAACGATGATCGAGTCGCGTGATAAAACCGTTCGCGCGATTGGCGAAGGGCGAATTGATGGTGTAGTTGTTCTGCAAAAACGGCCCGATGGCGATGTTCGATTTTGGATAAAGCGCCGTGAGCGCACGCGCTGTGGCATCAATGCGGTTGTCGGGAATCACGTTGCTAGGGAAAGCATCCCGCAGGTATTGCAGGTTATCGAGCGCGATGGCTTTGGTCGGGTCGTAGCTCGGATTGAGCCGAGTCGTCGCCGGATCGTAAAGCGTGAGCGGTTGGCCGGCGGTGTCTACGAGATCAGAGAAATCGCCGAGCCGTTGGCGGTCGGTCGGTACGGTAAACAGATAGGACTGCGCGATGCGTTCGCGCGTGCCTTCGTAAGAAAGCGAGAAATAAGTTTTGCCGCGTCCGTCATAAATCCACGGCGCACGCACCGGGCCGCTAACGGTGAAACCAAATTGATTGCGCCGCAACAGCGACTTGCTTGTGCCGCCACGCTGGCGCACCTGATGCGGAATCGCGTCGAACAAGTCATTGCGCAAATTTTCATAGACGCGCCCCGTCAAAGCGTTTTGACGACCAGCGGCTTTCATCCGTCCTGCGGTTGCTACGCCCCCTGTACTATTGCCGTTGGTCGAACCCATTTGAACACGAAACTCTTCCAACGCTTTTTGCAATTCGCTGGGCGGACGGCGTGCTGGTACGGGCGTTGGCGTAGGTTTGGGTGCGGCGGGTTTTGTTTGCGAGTCGGCGTCGCTGCCAATGTCGTTTATGGATTGCGCGCTAATGGGTCGTGTGAACGCGGCGCAACTAACAAAAACTAATAGAAAAAATGCCAGGTACTTCATATGGTGGAGAAAGGGGCAAGCGTGAATTCACCGATGTGCCTTGCCTTGCTTGAAGATACGCTTTGCCCGAAAGGCAGGATACAAAAATTACTCCGCCGTCCAACGCAAAGTGAATTGATAAGGCTTGCCACCGTTTTCGCGCGTGTCGTCAATGCGTACGATGGTCGTATAACCATTTGCGGCTGAGGGTTCCTGAATCACCACGATTTCGCCGCGCCCGCTTTGATTGAGCAATTTGACAGCGACTGGCGCGCGCGGCACGGCGGCGCTGAACGAAGCGCGCGGTTCGCGGATGGCTTCGCCGCTGCGATGGCGCACGGAAGCGGAACCGCCGGTGATGATGATTTCGTCTACGCCATCAACGATGCCGCTCCAGGCGACCGTGCCAGAGCGCAAGGTGCGCGGCGTGTTGGGCATTGTCACTACAGCAGGTGCGGGAGTAGGCGTGGCAGCGGGGATACGCAGGCGTTCGCTTTCATCGGGCACGATGCGTTGACGGCGCTGATCTTCTTCGCGAAAGCGTTGGAACTCGGCTTCGCGTTGGCGCTGGGCGTCGGCTTCGCGCGCGAGGCGCTGGCGTTCGGCTTCGAGCGCAGCCTGTTGGTTGGCGAGATTGTTTTCAGTCGTAGGCGTCGCGGTCGGCGAAGTCGTTTGATTTGTGGCATTCGTCGTCGGTAAGCCTGCGGCGGCGGCTAATGCATCGGCTTTGACCGCCAAGTTGTTTTTGAAATCCTTGACGCCTGCGACCATTTTGACGACGTTGCTGACGCCGTCTTTTTCGGGCTGATTATCGGCGGGGCCAGTGATGGTGACAACGCCGTCTTTGACCGCGACCTGATAGCGCGAGTGATAGATTGGATTGTAAGCCGCCAGCACTTTTTTAACTTCGGCATAAAGCGTTTGATCGCCTTCAACCATCGGCGCGAGTTCAGGCGTAGGGCTGGCGCTCGACATGTCCACAGTCGGCGCAACCTGTGGCAACAAGGTTTGATCGGCTGAATTCGCCTGTCCCGTCGCATTCGGCGTAATCGTCACGCCGCCCGCATCGTGTTTCTCGCGCGACCACACCAAATAACCTAGCACTAAGCCCAACGCGAGCAACAGCAAGCCACCGATCAAGAACTTCCATTGCGCAGGTGTGAACAAGGGAAAACGCCGTACCTCATCCGGCGGCGACATAAAAATCGTATCGGGCCGCGGCGCGACAGCGGCTTCATCGCTCATCAAGGCGCGGCGACGTTGGCCTTCCATCGGTACGGCACTGGTGCGCTCCATGGCAGACGGTTGAGCTGTATTTTGCGTCGGCTCTGAACCCCATGCATTGACGCGAAACGGCAGCGTACCCGTTGGAACCGAAGCAGGTTGCATTGCAGCATTGGTGCTCGTGAGCGGTACGGTCATCACTGGCGCATTGGCGTTCGGTGCGATGGGCCGCTCAATCTCAGGCGGCGCTTGAGAGGCAGCTTGAACACTTGGCACAGGCTCACGCGGCGATGTGGCTTCGGGGCGATCCAAGCCGCAACGCGGACAACGGCTCATAAACGGCCTGAGCGTAATGCCGCATCCCTGACAAAAAACCGTATCGTTTACCGTTGAGGCCATAGGCTATTGTTACTTACTCCTTTTTTAGATCGTGCGTTTGCGTTCGAGGTTTAGCGGACGCAAAACGACTTCGCTCATCCAGGCTTGCGGCGGTTGCGCGAGCATCGCCACGATGACTTCGGCGACTTCCTCGGCGGTCATCACATAACCGATGTCGTGAGGGTTTTCTACTTGATCCATTCGCCGCGCCGTGTTGGAAAAATTCGTCGCGGTCGAAGCGGGCAACAGCACCGAGACGCGAATGTCATCGTTGCGTACCTCGTGCGCCAGCGATTCCGTAAAGCCGATCACGCCGAATTTCGCCGCGCAATAGGCCGCCATCTGCTTAATGCCGCTGCGCCCCGCGCCCGAAGATATATTGATAATTTGCCCGCGCAAGGGATTCGGACTTTGCTGCAACATGAAAGACAACGCCGCGCGACAGCACAAAAACGTACCCGTCAAATTCGTCTCAATGACCGTGCGCCAATCGTCGAGCGCGTAACCATTCACTGTGCCGTTCAAGCTCAAGCCCGCGCTGTTGATGAGCGCGTCAAGGCGTCCGAAGCGTTTGTGCGCCGCCGTGAACGCTGCGTTGACAGCGGCTTCATCGCGTATGTCGCAAGGCTGCCACCAAACATCCGCCGCGCCTTGCGCGCTCGCAGCTTCGGCGACTGCGGTGAGTTTGTCACCCGAACGCGCCAACAGGCATAGCCGCGCGCCGCGTTGCGCTAAGGCCAAAGCCGTTGCCGCGCCGATGCCCGATGAAGCTCCGGTAATGACCACCACTTGATTTTGCAACATATGAAAGAATGCGGGAAAAACAGCGAAACTATAGCCAGCGGCTGGCGAAACGCGCAAGCAAGCAACCGATTAGCGTTCAACGGGCTGTTTGCTTTCGCGTCAGGCTGTCTTCAATAATGCGCGCACGTTGTTGCAAGCCACTCCCTCATTATCCCCAGGCTTCGCATTACGAAATAATATAGACGGTGAAATGCGTTTTTGACTCTGACTAGCTTTGCGCGGCTGAATCTCGAAGCTGAATCTCGAACAACCCAATTACCGAAAATTTCTAGTGGAGTTATCATTATGTCGAAAAATCGTATTTTCAAATTAGCCCTGCTGTGCTGCGCTTTTCTGTTTGTCGCGCGTGGAGCCAAAGCCTTTCCCGATTATCTGAAAGTTTATAACGCCGACTCGCTCGCCAAAGCCGAGATGAAAGGCAAATGCGTCGTCTGTCACGTCAACCCCGCAGGCGGCGGGCCGCGCAATGCGTTCGGCCAAGCCTTTGCGGCTGCCGATCACAAAATCACGGACGGCTTGCGCAAACAATTCCCTGACTATTTTGCTTCGGGGCAAGACGCGCCCAACGTCAGCTTCTCAGGCGACAACGAAGCGACGGTCGAAATCAACGGCAAGCGTTACGTCATCAATACGCAAAGCAAAACGGTGAAACCGGCGGAAGGCGCGGCGATGATTGCCAAAGCGGAACCGAAACCCAGCCCGACACCAGATGACGAAAAGAAATCTGATGTTTATCAACCCATTGATGTGCGCGTCATCTCGCTGCCTTCGGCGGCGGCGATTCCGAAAGGTTCGCTGTGGACTGATTTCACCCATCGCTTTCCTTTCGGCGAACCGACTGACAAGGCGGGCGCGTTCGGACTCGACAGCATTGCTTATCCGTCATTCGGCGTGATCTATGGCGTGACTGACCGCATTCACATCGGCGCATATCGTTCGCCGGGCGATTTGGGACGCGCGATTCAACTTTCTGCCGGAGCGCAACTTTTACAGGAAAGCAAAGGCGATCCGATTTCCTTTCAGACGCGCATCGGTTTGGAAGGCCGCGATAACTTCCGACGCAATTTTGCTACGAGTTTTGATTTCACCTTTGCGCGCAGCATCACGAAATACGCGCAGGTTTACGTGACGCCTACGATCACGGTGGGCGACCGTCCGTTCACCGTCTCGCCCGAAAATAACGCGAAAGGCACGACGGCGTATGCACTGGGCGGCGGCTTGGCCGTCAAAATTCTGCCTTCGGTTTCGATCATGGCCGAAATCAATCATCGGCTGAATAAAGAAGCGCGTTACCGCGATGGTGATGTCGGCATTAACCATCCGGTGTTCAGCTTTGCGATTCAAAAAGCCAGCGCCTCAAAACGCCATGGCTTTTCGCTCGTATTCAGCAACAGCCCCGGCACGACAATGTCACAGCGTTCACAAACGCGCGGCTTGCTGTTTGCTGATGACCGCGTACAAGGCGTGACGATTGGCTTTAACATCGTGCGGCGTATTTTCTAACAATACGTAGTCCCGTCTTCAAAGGCGGGACTACGTGCAATCTCAAGAGAGGATTTCCCCTTTGCACCATCCTAAGCTCCCGGTTTTGTTATTGATCGTATTAACGTTGTCGCTTTTCGTTACGACGCCAGCACTGGCGCAGAAAGGCAAGAAACCCGCAACGAAAGGCATCAAGCCTCGCATCGAACCTGCCGAACCCGCGCCGCCGCCGGTCAATCTAGCTGCCGAAGCCGCACTCGTGGCCGAACAGATTAAGCTCATCACGCGCTTCACGTTTGTTTATGGCAAGGCGATCAACAGTCTGGAATTCGCCGCTGAGGAAGAAAAGAAAGGCCGCGCTTCGGCTGCCGTCATCGAACAGACGCGCAAAGGCCGCGACACCATCGTCGCCAACATTGCCGACCTCGCCGCCGGACTCGACAAAGTCGTAGCCCGCTTGCAAGCTAATCCGCGTTTGCAGGTGCAATACCTAAAGGTTTCTTACGCCGTTGAACCGCTTTCCAACGCGAAACAATACGCGGCGGCGGGGCAACTTAACGACGCAGGCAAATCGCTGGTACTCGCGGTCGAACGATTGACTGACGCCTTGTTGGCATTGCGCTAGCGTTTGGGTGTGCGATTGGCTTTGCGTTCGGCGGCAGCTTCGGCTTCAAACTCTGCGTCGAGCGCGTTCATCTTTTCCTGGAAGTCATAGAGCTTGGAGTTTTCAGCTCCCAGCAAGTTGAGCAGCAAGGCTTCGCGTTCCTTCAACTGATTTTCGCGTAACCGCGTCGGCGCGAGTTCGAGTTGTGAGATGCGATATTGGCGATCCAGTTCAGCTCGGCGCATCGGCACCGATTCCTGTCGAATTTGTGTTTCGAACTCCTTGGCGACTTCCGCTAACCTGGTTAATTGCGTCGCCACCACACCCAGTTTTTCGCGCGTCTCGTCAATATCGGCGGCGACTTTGTCTACGCGGCCTTGTTGCAGCCGAATGCGTTCGGCCAGCAACTGAATGCGCTTGCTGTTGGTGTTCACCGTTTGCAATGCGATGCGCAACAAGCGCACCTCGAACAACAAAGCGTTGACGGTTCTTTCGTCGCGGTCATCGGCTGCGGTGGCGACACGCGGCACGGCGACAGGTTCAGGCGTTTGCCCAAAGGCGAAAGGCGCGGCGGCAAATACAAGACTCAGACCCAAAGCGATGAACTTCAGCTTTTTCATTGGCTTATTCCTCCTGCCAGTTATGGCTTGCTGTTTGTGGATGTTACGGCGTAATGCTGACTGACTCACGCCCAATCATGTTTTACGGTACAAAAAAATATCGCGTCAGGTGAAAGAAGATCGGCGCGGCGAAACTGACTGAATCCAAACGATCCAGCACGCCGCCGTGGCCTTCGATTGTGGTTCCCCAATCCTTGACGCCGAGACTGCGCTTGATGGCCGACAGCGTGAGGCCGCCGAGAAAACCCATCAGCACAATCACGAACGACATGCCCGCCGCTTGTTGCGGACGAAAAGGCGTCATCCACCACAAGGCCGCGCCCAGCAGCGTCGCACTGAGTCCACCGCCGATGAAGCCCTCGACCGTTTTGCTCGGACTCACGAGCGGTGCGACCGGTGTCTTGCCGAACAGCTTACCGAATACGTATTGCAACACGTCGCTCATTTGCACGACGAGCAAGAGATAAAACAACAGCAACAGGTTCTGCCCTTCGTAACCAGGAATCTTGAGCAACAACAACGCGGGCGCGTGGCTGATGCAATAGACCGCGAGCATTACGCCCCATTGCACCTTGGCGATGCGCGTCAGGAAGTCGTCAAGGTCAGGCGCGCGCACGACGGTGTAAGCGGGTACGATCAAAAAGCCGAAGACCGGAATGAAAATCGAAAACAGCCCGTACCAATCAATGCCGATCAAAAAGTATTGCACGGGCAGAATGATGAAAAAGCTCAGAAACAGTTGCCGATAATCGCCCGGCTTGGTCGGCGTCAGCGTAATGAACTCGCGCAAAGCCATAAACGAAACCAGCGCGAACAGCACCAGCACGGCGGGTTTGTTCAGCCAGAAAGCGAAGCCGAACAGCGCGATCATCGCCCACCACGCGCGAATGCGTGCGTTGAGATTGGCGACGGTGTCGCGCGCCTTTTCGTTGCCTTCGCTTTGCGCGTGCCGCGCCATCAGCCAGCCGATTAACGTGGCGAGCAGCAAAACAGCGGCGATTCCGGCGAGTGCCCAATAAAAAGTTTGTTGCGGATTCATGTGATTTGACTCGCAGTGTTAATCACGGCCTCACGCGCACGGGCAAGAAAGTCGTGCTTCGCTTCGCTCTCACAACGTTCCACCACCGCGCCGAAACGTACTGAACAAATCAGCGGCACAGGCATTGGCGTACCTTTCGGCATGCTGCGATAAAGATTTTCGAGATAGACTGGCACGAGTTCGGCGTCAGGGAAGCGTTGCGCCAAACGATAAAGCCCGCCCTTGAATTCGCCCGGCAAGGCGTCGTGATGGCGCGTGCCTTCGGGAAACAGGATCAGCGAATCGCCGCGCGCCAGCACGTCTGCCAATGGTTGCAACGGATCGCCGTCCGACGCTTTCGGCTTACGATCAAGAAAGACTGCGTTAAAACCGCTTACGGCCAAGTGGCGTCGCCACGGCGTCGTGTCCCAATAATCGCGCGCGGCGACCGGATGCGTCCGCCGCCGTAACGCCGGAGGCAGCGCCGCCCACAGCGTCAACGCATCAAGGTGGCTGGAATGATTGGCGAAATAAATGCGCTGGCGTTCGTTAGGCGCGCAACCCTGCCAGCGCGGATAAGCGCCGATCAACAATTTTACCAACAAGATCATTCCGCGTGAGATCAGCATGGTTCATTTCGTCCGCAGTTGTTGCGCGATGGCGCGTGTACGAGTGAAGCAAGTTAGCACTGCGCCAACAGCAATCAGGATAGCCGCTGCCTGCAATGTGTAACGCGATCCGTTAAACATATTTTCAAATGACGGTGACGACACAGGCGACGGTCATCACGAACATACGGTGTTGCTTTGCCATCGGCCCGCGAAAGTCCTGCGCGAATCCTAACGCGCCGCCCGCCAAGCGCACATAAGCCGTCAGCGCCGCCGCCAACGCACAAAACCATCCGAGCCACGACCAGCCGCTCGCGTAACCCAACGCGATCAACAGCAACGAATCAGCAATGCGGTCAGGGAATTCGTTGTAAAGCTCGCCGACCGCCGAACGCTTGCCGCCCTCGACTGCGACCATTCCGTCAAACAGGTTGCACAACAAACGCGCTTGAATGCACGCCGCACAACCTAACCAGCCAATGACAGAAGGCCGCTGCCACAACAGCCACGCACCCAACGCCGCGAAGCCGATGCTTGCCACCGAAATTTGATTAGGTGTAATGCTGCGTTGCGCCAGCCAGCGGGCGAAGCCTTGCGCCCACGACGCAGAGCGCGCTTTGATCGGACGACGATGGTTGTCAGTTGAATTCATAACTGAGTATTGCTTTCGGTGTCATTGGTTTCAGGCGATAACTTTTTCCGCAAGCCCAACACCAACGGTTCGTAACCCAAGCTCGCCCAAAACTCACGCGCTGACTCATTGGCGTATAGCACATGCAATTCGCTCGTCACCATTCCTTTTTCCCGCAACCAGTTTTCGGCGGCAGCCACGAGCGCGTGGCCTGTGTGCGAACGCCGCCATTCGGGCAGAACGTATGCGCCTGCGATGTAACCGCCCGTCGGCGTGACGTTCGCACTCGGACGTTGCAACAGCGCATCAAATATACGCTTGCACCATCGGATGAAAACCGTTTTGCTCCACTGCCGCCAACTGGTTTCGGCGCGTGTGAACGTGGCTCCGAGCAAAACTACTTTTAGATAGCCAACCAATGCCTCGCCCTGTTCGGCCACGAAAAAGCGCGTATCGGGTTGGCGCAATTGTTTGAGCAATTCAGCTTCACTCGCCGCCCACGGATGCAAGTCGTAAGAGGAATTGGACGAACGTTCATGCGCCAGCAACGCACGCACTAACCGTACGAGCGCAGGCGCGTCGGCGGCTTCAGCGAAACGAATGTGGGCAGGCAAGTTCGACATACATTGATAAAAAATTCCGTGCTTGACCGGCGAAAAAAGCATACGCCATAATCCAAAGCAGCACCAAATTTTTCAGACGAAGCGCGGTTTTACGTTATGTTTTTCGTTTTGCACAAGCAGTTATTCATCGTCATCTTTCTCGCGTTTGGTAGTCTCACCTTCATACCTGCCCAAACCAAAAAAAGCTATTTCGGCCCGGTCGTGTCGGCTTATCTGACCAGTTTGCGCGAAGAGTTAAGCGAGTTGGATTATCAACTGCAACACCGCGAAATCACCCGCGAAGAACACACTCTGAGCAAAGCGCGCTTTGTGATGTTGCGCCGCCTCGTGCAGGAACGCGCGCAAAAAACCCACGTAGATTTCGTGCCTGAATTACAAGCCCTGACGCTTGATGAGTTTGGCATGGTCGGCCTGAGCCAACCGCCTGACCCCGACAAGCTCCAACTGGGGCAGGTCTTCGATGAAAGCTGGCAACTCATCAGCATCGAAGCGACCAAGCCGCAGTTTTATGTATTCGAAAAAGTCCAACTCGGACAAAGCACGACCAGCGAACGCATGATCGAACGTCCCGCCAAGCCCGTTGACCCGCAAGCCGTCATCGAAACCATCATCGTGCCTGACCCGCCTTACCTGCGACCGGCGGCGTCGCGTCCGCGCAAAGCGAGCGGCAATGATTAAGCCGCCCTTGCTGAGCGGCCTCACGCAAAAGTGGCAAACGTCTTTTTCGCCGCAACGCCGCCGCTTTCTCAAGCTGTCGGCAGCAACGGTGGCGACGGTCGGAGCGGCGAGCTTCGGATATGGTTACGCCGTCAGTCACAACGTAGCCATATCCCACGTCATCGTGCCGATTCGCCATCTGCCGCCTGAATTCAATGGCTTAACCATCGGGCATCTCAGCGACATTCATCACGGCATTTATACCGGAGCCGATTATTTGCGCCACTGCGTCAACCTGCTCAACCAAGCGCAACCTGATCTGGTCGCACTGACGGGCGATTTCACTTACGGCAATCGCGCTTACATCGAACCATGCGCCGATGTGTTGAGCGAACTCAAACCGCGCATCGGCACTTACGCCGTGCTGGGCAATCACGATTATTATCAAGGCGCAGGCCACGTCGCGCGCGCGCTGCGCCGTGTGAATATCAATCTGTTGCTTGATGAACGCGAACGGCTCGAATTGCGCGGCGCGAAACTTTCGCTGCTCGGCGTTGACGATCTTTATTACGGCTCGACTGACGTCCTGAAATTGCTGCGCGACATTTCCGCCGATGAACCCAAAATCACGCTGGCGCACAACCCCGACTTTATCGAAGAGTTCGCCATCAAAAACGCTCACGTAGATTTCATGATGTCGGGCCACACTCACGGCGGACAGATTCGCATCCCGCTATTGGGTGCGCCGCACATTGATTCTGATTACGGACAGCGTTATGCCATCGGCATGAACGCCTGCCGCGACATGCAAATTTATACGACCCGCGGCATCGGTACGATTGGCTTGCCCGTGCGGTTTGATTGTCCGCCGGAAATTGTTTTGTATACCTTGCAACCCGCTTGAGAACTTATGGCTTTGCTCACACTCACTGAAGTTTACGACGAAATCACGCGCGCCCAAGCCGCCGGACGCAAACTGGCGATTGCGAACATTGTGACGACCGCAGGGTCTACGCCGCAGGGCAAGGGCGCGAAGCTCATCGTTCACGAAGACGGTCGCATGCAAGGCACAGTCGGCGGCGGTTGCGTCGAAGCCGATGTGTGGGCCGAGGCCAAAGAAGCCCTTTATGACAACGCCGCGCGCCTGTGTGCTTTCACGCTGCGTGACAACCCTGACGTGCCTCCTGACGAAGAAGGCATGGTTTGCGGCGGCGAGATGGAAGTCTTTATCGAAGTCTGGTCGCCTACGTTTCAACCTGTTTTAACCAGCGCTGCCACAGCAGAACATTTGCGACAAGCCGAATCGAATGCCGAAACGCTCGCGTTGGTTTCGCTGCTCACGCGCGACGCCGAAGCCCTGCCGCAAACGCCGCATCTGATCGCGAACGCGCAAGGCGCAATCATTGCCGGTTCATTAAACTACAAAGCATTGAACGAGTTCGCCGCGCGCGAAGCCGTCGCGTTAATCGCGGACAAACGCGCAGAGTTGGTGATAAACACGATACACGACACACGCTTGCTGTTTGAGATTGCGCGGCCTGCGTTGCAACTCATCATCTGCGGCGGCGGTCATGTCGGCCAAGCCGTAGCCAAAGCCGCGCGCCTGCTCGATTTCACCGTCACGGTGATTGACGACCGCGCCGAGTTCGCCGCGCGCGACAAGTTTCCTGATCCAGCGGTAAAGCTGCTCGCCGTTGATTTCATCGAAGCTCTGCGTTCGTTACACATCACGCCCGCGACGCACATCGTCATCGTCACGCGCGGACATCGCCACGACGAACTATGTTTGCAGGAAGTCATTGATAAGCCCGCGCGTTATCTGGGCATGATTGGCAGCCGTCGTCGCACCACCACCATCCGCGAACGCCTCAAGCGCGAAGGCGTCGCCCCCGCGTTGTTGCAACGAGTTCACGCGCCTATCGGCCTCGACATTGGCGCGCAAACGCCCGAAGAAATCGCAATGGCAATTATGTCCGAGATTGTTTTGGTGAGGCGCGGCGGCACCGGGATGCCAAAAAGTGCTGAAGGCCCGATGGCAAAGGCACGCTAAAAATTTTGTTGTGAGGAATTCAACTGCAAGTTGCAATCTGTCAAATTGTTCTTATGACAGGCGTTGGCAAGGTGCATGGCTTTCGAGTACTATCCCAACTGAGTTCGCGGGGACTCGGTGCCGAAGCCGGTTCAGGTGCCAAATAACCAATAAACCAATTCAATCAAAGAAAAAAGAGAGGGGCAATTTAAGCCGATGGAAACTCAGAATTCGCAAAACGTACAAGATGGCTTCCTCAACACTATCCGCCGAGATCGCATCAATGTGACGATCTATTTAGTCGGCGGAGTCAAACTAACAGGTAAGATTCGCAGCTTCGACAAGTTTTCGGTCGTACTCGAATCGGGCAATCTCGAACAACTCATTTTCAAACACGCAATATCCACTATTTCCGTGCCGCGCGGTGCCGTCACTCATCAGCGGGGCGATTTTCAACGCGAACATGCTCCGATGGGAGTACCGCCTGCCGCTGCGCCCACAAGCGCTCCGGCTCCGGCTGGTGGTGACTAGGTTCGCTTTTGTCTGGCGTGGCAGCCGCAAATACCTCGTCTTTTGCGGCTGCTTCAGCCCAGACCTCATTTTCAATAATTTCCTCTCCGCCGCCCCTTTCGCTCCCAACATGACCACACGCGGCAAATTCATCACGTTTGAAGGCATTGATGGTTGCGGCAAATCTACGCAATTGCGCCTGCTTGAGAACTATCTGACCGAGCGCGGCTTGGCCTATGTGTCTTCGCGCGAGCCTGGCGGCACGCCGCTGGGGCGCAAGATTCGTGCTGTGCTGCTTGATCTAACAGATGAACCGGTCGAACCGCTCACTGAGCTTTTGCTCTTTGCCGCTGACCGCGCGCAGCACGTAAGGCAATTGATTCAACCCGCGCTCGCGGTTGGTAAGATTGTCTTGAGTGACCGCCATTACGACGCGACGATGGCCTACCAGGGCTACGCGCGCGGCTATGATCACAAGCTCGTACAGCAACTGATTGACCTCGCCACCGGCGGACTCAAACCCGATCTCACACTGCTTTTCGATTTAGATGTCGCAACAGGCTGGCAGCGCGTACATCAACGGTTGAATTTGGGCAACGCACCTTCGCAAAACGCAGAAGCTCCCGACCGGCTCGATCTCGAACCGACGGCATTTCACGAACAAGTGCGGCAAGGCTATCTCGCCATCGCCGCGCAAGAACCTGAGCGCGTCCGCACTATCAACGCCACGGGATCAATCGAAGAAACCTATTTGCTAATGCTGGCTGAAGTGGAACAACTCTTAAATCCGCATTCCGCACTCCGCACTCCGCACTCGTTATGACTTTCGCGCAACTCATCGGCAACGAACGCAACAAAACGATTTTGCAGCGGCTGCTATTGGCGAACCGCCATGCCGCTACGTTGATCTTTGCGGGGCCAGAGGGCATCGGCAAACGGCAGTTCGCCTTGGCCTTGGCGAAGGCTGCGAACTGTCAACAACCGCGCAAAGACGCCGAGGCGTATGATAGTTGCGGCACTTGCCCAGTCTGCCGTCGCATTGATGCTGGAACTTACGGCGATGTTATGACCATTCAACCAGAGGGACAGTTCGTTAAGGTGGGGCAAACGCGCGCATTAGCCGAAGACATTTACACCCTACCGCGTGAAGGTCGTCACCGTTTCTTTTTGATTGATGAAGCCGACCGCTTAAATCAGGCCTCGGGAAATGCATTTCTCAAAACGCTTGAAGAACCACCTCCTTATGCCACTATCATTTTACTCACTCACCGGCCTGACTTGCTGTTGCCAACGATTCGCTCACGTGGACAAAGAATTTCGTTTACTCCGCTAACCACGGCAGAAATGGAAGATTACCTGAAAGCCAATTTCACGCGTCCACTGCCTGACAACGTGTTGCTCGCGCGTTTGACCGAAGGCCGCATCGGACAAGCCACGGCCTTTGACCTTTCGGTCTATCGCCAAGAGCGCAACGTGTTACTGGGTTTGCTGGACATTCTTGCGGCAGGCGAGAACCGCTACCGTTTGCTCAAGGCGGCGGAATACCTCGGCAAAAAAGAACGTGATGAATTTGAACGCGAACTGGATTTGTTAAGCCGCTTGCTGCGCGATGTCTTCCTGCTCGCATCAGGCCAACCCGTCACCGCTCTGGTCAACGCCGACGTAGCCGACAAACTTAACGCCATCGCCCAACGCATCGGCCTTGCCCGCGTGATGGCGTGGATCGAAAAGTTCAACGAGTTGCGCGCCAGTCTGCGTTTCAATGTGAATCGCCAAGTCGCCACCGAAGCCGCGCTGCTCAGTTTGATCGAAGCTGCCTAGACGAAATTGATCACAAATAAATCAGCTTGTGTTCGCCCGAACCTGGCTCGGTCGCCGCATAAATCTGATCAAGCACGTCGTAACCATACCGCGCCAGAAAATAGGCAAAATTCAATTCGCGTTCCTGCAAGCCTTTGTTGGGATAGAGCAACGCGAAGAGGCGTTCGATTTGCAGGTGCATGGTTTCGTCGCGCTTGCTGCCGTTATTGACGAAGCGCGTGCGCAGATTGCTGAGTTGATAGAAAATCTTTTCGCGTCCGCCTTTCAGCGCGTCCGCCAGCGAAGCGTCGGCCACGCTGAGCGAAGCCCGCAGCTTATCTAACTGTTCGTTGATCTGCGTTTCGGTTTCGGCGAAAACCGCGATGGTGGCCGCATCCGGCCCTTGTTCGACGATCTTGCGCAAGGTTTCTTCGAGTCCGTTGAACAAGTCTTGAAAGCCAAGTTGATATTTGTCGAAGGTCTTCGCCTGTTTGTGTTCGATCAATGAGAAGCTGGCGCGCGGCAGCACGACGGGCGGTACGCGGTTAAGCAAGGCATAATTCGGACGCAGTTGCGCAAAGTAAGCGATTTCCGCCGGGCCGCCGATGTAAGCCAGTGTCGGCAAGAGAAAGTCCTGCACGATTGGGCGCAACGTGACATTCGGGCTGAAACAGTTTGGACAGCGTTTGACCGTATCGAGCAATTCATCCGCGCCGAAACTTTTGCCGTTGCCTTTGAGGTGAAAGCGTCCGTCGCTGTGGCGCGTCATCGCGGTGCGGCGGCCTTCGTCCATCATAAAGAGCGGCACGGCTTC
>JANNUY010000353.1:0-28655 GCA_031414155.1 Acidobacteriota bacterium | reverse complement strand
CCAGAGAAAGCGTCAGAGCCGCCGCAATTCAAGCCCATCAAAATTTTGCTGACGGGTTGCGGCGTGCGTTGCGTTTTGCGGGCATGCTCAATGAGTTCTTCGACTTGTTTGACGCCTGCCTCAACGGTCGCGAGCGTACCGCCACTCGATTGCATTTCTAGCCCGACGATCAATTTACCTTTGCGAAAGTGCTGTTGGCCGAGTTGCGCCGTATGCAAATACTTGGCGATTTGATTGACTTCGCATCCGAGGCTGACGATCAACACCGCGCCTACGTTGGGATGAAAGATCATGCCAGCGATGGTGCGTTCAAGTTGCCACGTGTCTTCGCCTTCCGAATGTCCGCAACCGTCTTGATGCGGCAGGGCTACGACGCCGTCAATGCCGTGCGTTTCAATGCCGACGTGTTTGAGCTTGGCAGCAATCTCGACCGCGACGTGGCTCGAACAATTCGACGTAGCAATCACCGCGACGTAATTGCGCGTGCCTACGTCGCCGTTTTCGCGCAAGTAGCCCATAAAGGTTCCGGCTTCTTCGGCTGAAAAATAATCTGTCGCCAGCGTGCGCGTCGCCAGTTCGTATTCCTTGCCCATAAACTCAGGCTGAACATTATGAATATGAACCCAGCCGCCCGCCGCGATGGCTTGCGTAGCGTGACCGATAGACTCGCCGTATTTCGTCACTTGCGCATTGGTTTCAATCGCCTTGACCGCCAGCTTGTGGCCGACCGCGATGTTTTCGAGCGCCGTGACTTGATAACCGTTCACGCTCACCGCCGCGCCCGCCGCGATGGGCAAACGTGCGATGGCTACGTTGTCGTTTTCGTTCAGCAATAAGAGGGGCGTTGCGTCGTTCGCCATAAAGAAAGCTCCTGATAAATGAATAAACCGAAAGGTGGTGAAGGCAGGATGGAAGCAATCTTGTATCACGCGCGCTGAAATACGGGCAAGCCGGTGACGAGGCTGCGCTGGCAAGGTTATTTATTCGGCTAAATCCCAAATGATCGGCCTGTCGGCATGCGCTTCGCTCGTCAATCGTTGCAGGTTGTCGTATTCGAAGGAATACACCGCCCCCGGCTCTTCGGGGCCGGAGTGAAGCTCATCGTGCGTCCGCCGTAAGAGGTTGATAGCACGCGCCCCACCGGATCAGGCGCGAAATCATAACATTGCGATTCGCATCAACCATCGCCGTATGCTGGCGGCGCACAGGTGCCCTTAACGATTTGATTACACCTGTTGGCCTTCTTTGGTGCGCAATCCCCATGCATAAAGTACGCCGCCTACCAACAGGGCAAGTGGCATGATGAGCAATGCCATCGAGAGCGTTTGCACGCCGGGATTAAGCCCTACGGTTTGGCCGAGGCTGGTGACGAAGTTGGGCAATGCGGCTTGATGTGCTTTCAGCCAGGTCGAGATGACGCCTACCAAAAAAAGCGAAATGCCGTCGCCCAAAATGTGAATGGTGACAACTGATAAACCGATGGCACTGGTACGCATGTGAGGGGCTACGAGATTGACGAGCAGCGCGTTGACGGGGCCGTTGCCGATAAATACCAACGTCATACTGATGAATATGCACACGGTCAGCGTCGTGCGATCAGGCGCGACGATGGCGGCATAAGCAAAGGGCGCAGCCAGCACGCAACTGGCAGCGCAAACCCAGTAATAAGCGCCTTTGATGCGCTTGCCCAACCAGTCGCCGATGGCTCCGCCAACCATCGTACCCAGAAAGCCTCCGCCGATGGCGCACAGAGCCAGCACGGTATTGGCTTCTTCGGCGGTGAGTCCCTTGTCGCTCTTGAGCCATTCAGGCGCCCAGAACACCAGCGCGCCGAGCGCGAACGTACTCGCCGCGTAACCCAACGAAGCAAACACATATCCGCGATTGGCGAACAGCACGCGATTCGATTCCCTCCAACTCACAGGCGCTTGCTTATGTGAACCTGCGTTATCGTCCCCAACAGTATCCATAGCCCCGCGCGTGGGTTCGCGCATGAACCAAGCGGCAAAGGCCGTGAGCAAGCCGGGCAGCCCTACGAGCAAGAGCGTATGCCGCCAGCCCAGCCGTTCGGGTGATCCGAGATAGCCGCCGCTCAAATATCCGATGGCCGTGCCAACCGGAATCGCCGCGAAAAAGATGCTCATCACCATGCCGCGACGCGCCTTGATGAAAAAGTCTGACAGCAATCCCGGCGCAATCGTCGCGTAATTCGCTTCGCCTACGCCGACCGCTGTGCGCGAAACCAGCAATTGCCAAAAGTTCGCGGCGATGGCCGCACCGGCAGTGGCGAGGCTCCAGATCACGATGCCGAAAGCTATCAGCCGTCCGCGCCGATAACGGTCCCCCAGATAGCCGAACAGCGGCGAACAAACGGTATAAATAATCGTGAAGGCGCTGCCTACCCAACCGAGTTGCGCGTCGTCATAACCTGTGTCGGCTTTGATGTAAGGAATCAGCGCCGCAAAGATATAACGGTCTACGTAATTAAGCAGGTTGAGCAGCGTCAGCGTCGTCAGCGCGTAATAGGCATAGCCCTTACTCGGTGTTTGGGCGGTCGGGGACTCATTAGATGTTTGCATGGTGATCGGGTCGCTACGGTTTGAATTGAGAAAGCGCGCGAATTGTATCCGAAGGCTCCGCGTTTGGAATAGCGAGACGCCGCGTAATAACCGAAGAAGTGAATTACGTAAAACGCGAGAATGGTTGCCACAGAGGCACAAAGTCACAGAGATAGGACTTACGCAAAAAGAAGATTTCGCCACGAATTAACACCAATTTTCACGAATCAATCATTGCCTTCGCGTTAATTCGTGTAATTCGTGGTTAAATTCTTCGTTCATTCCGTAAGCCCTAAGAGAGGTTTCTCAAGTTTGGTGAAACTCTTTGCTTCGCTCAGTGTCTCGGTGCCTCTGTGGCTAATTTCTGCGTAAGTCCTGCTGAGTATATTAGGGTTCGACTGATGACGGCGCGCTGGCGGGAAACTGTAAGGTCAGAACGCCTTCGACGTTGACCGGTAAGTCAAAACGTTTAACGGGACGGAACTTCCATTGCTGAACAAGCATGACCGCAGAGGCAGAGAGTGAACGTGAGCCGCCTGCGAATTCGACGGATTTGATAGCGGCGGTGTCTGAGAGGACGATGCGCACCTTGACAGTTTTTTCGCGCAGGGCGTTGGAAAGCGGTTTCGGTTTGATTTCGTAAACGAGAACTTCGCGCAATTCCTCTTCGCTAACGCGCAAAGGTTTGAGCGAGCCTGCGTCGTCGTATTTTTTTTCGTACTTGGTTGGATTGGTGAGGTGGTCAATGCGTTCGAGAGCGGCGGAGGTGAAATGTCCTTGAGGATATTCCTTCAGGTATTCTTCAAGATCTTTTTGCTTGCCGCCTGACAGAGTGGCTTCCCATCGCAATTGCTCAATGCGAATGCGGGCGGCATCAGCAAGTGGGCCTTGCGGATGCTGTTCGACAAAAGCCGTAAACGAATCGAGTTGATGGCTTTGTTTAATCTCTTCCCACGCGAGTTGCGCGCGGCGCTGTTGGGCGGACGCGGCAAACTTGCCTTGCGGAAAAGCGCTCAGATACTCAGCAAAACCCTGATCGCTGCCACTGGCCTGCGCCATTTCCCAAGCCAACGTTTCGAGCCGAGCTTGTGCGATAGTCACCTTTTCGCTGAGCGGATATGCCACGATAAATTGCGTGAGGTCTGCTGCTTGCTGGCTATCCTGAATGCGTTCCCAATGCAGCGATTCAAGCAGCATACGCGCGTCGTCAGCAAACCGGCTGTCGGGATATTTTTCGAGAAAGGCTTGCAACTCTTGGGGCTGACGGCTTTGCGCGCTGGCCTGCCAGTTTTGCCCTTCGATGCGCAACGCTCGTTCACTCGCTTTGTTTTGCAGCGCCTCCAGCAATTCGTCAGAGGCACCGGCTTGTCGCAAGGCCGCTTCGTCATCGGCGCTGAACGAAAAATCCACACCATACAAATTGACGCGCTCGACGATGAAATTCATCAGTTCCCTGCGCAACTTTTCGGTGCTGCCGCCGACTGCAACTTTTACGGCTTTCTGCAACGCAGCAAAACTGATCGGCTTGCCGGGCGATTTGGGCGTATTCCGTTTGCCCGCCGTGCCAGATAAGCCAGGTAAATAAGTGATCAGCATTCGTTGAGCCGTCGCGTGGTCAGTTAAGCTGGCGGCATTGATCGCCTGCGACGGCGCAGCGCCGAGCGCCAGTGCGACGCTGACAAAAAGCGATGAAGTAATAGACTTTGCGTTAGGCATAAAGCACCTCTGTCAGAAAAGCAGAATTTATTGAGTCAGTGAATTCAGGATGGCGCGTTTGCGGCGTTCCTTTTCTACCAATAGCGAAGGCAATTGCGAACGCTTCGCCGGTCTGGCGGGGCGGGCTTTCGCGGGCTTATCAGCAGGTTGGTCCATCGTGGTTGACTGAACCTTGGGCGTCGGCGACGGTTTGGGGGGCGGCGATGGTTTGGGTGTCGGCGATGGTTTGGGGGTGACGGCTTTCGCTGGTTCAACCGCCAGGGTCGGAGCAGTGGTCGGAACAGTTGCCGGTGTCGGGGTAGCGTCAGGCAAACTCACCGCTGGCAACATGTTTTGCGAAAGGAGCGTAGGCGCTGGGCGTGCCATCCAATAAACCGAGCAACCAACCAGAAACATCAGCCCTAAGCCTGCCGTTGCATACATCGCTTTGCTCTGCCAACTGCGCGGCAGCATCGTAGAGCGCAGTTCATCAAAAGCGCTGTCATCGTCCGGCTCAACCATCACGATGGATTCCGGCAATATCTCTATCTCTACCATAGCCGAAGGCTCGACGTTGGGCGGGAACAAATCGTTAAGCGTAATTTTTTCTTCCGCCCTTACGTCGGCGGCGCGATTTTGTTCAAAGCCCGAAGGAAACGGATCCAAGCCCTGCTCGTCTATGGTCAGCGGTTCTGTGATGGAATCGTCAAAGAAACTCGCTTCAGCGTTGAATAATTCCGGCGACAGTTCAGGGGCGTCGGCTTCTGCCATTGTTACGGCAGCCACAGGCTTAACGACCGGCGGATCCAGCGGCGCTGAGACGCCCTTGGGTCGCAACGTCGGGACATCGTGAAGGCCGGAAGTGTCGTTAGCAGTTTCGGGGGAAGCGTCGCTTTCGGTCGAATCTGTTTTGAGCTTCCCGGTATTCGTCTCCGTACTCGTTTGGGGCTCAACCAACGGCCCCGTGGTGCGGGACTTGAGGCCAGCGGTTGGCGCTTTCAGTGCAGGATTGTTGGTTGATGATGAAGGCCCATCCGCCAGTTGCAACGATTCCATCAAAAAAGCGAGCGAAGGTTCGAGCGGAGCCATGCTGGCTTCAGGCGCTTGCGCGCGCCGCAAGGCCGTTTGCATGGTTTCAGCGGCGGCAAAGCGGCGTTCGGGCGATTTTTCTAGCGCGCGAAAAATCACTTGTTCAATCGGCGCGGGAACCCCCGTGACCAGCGAACTCAACGGCAACGGCACGGTTTCGATTTGCGCGCGAATCATGTTCTCGCGGCTCTCAGCCCGCAGCGGCGGTTGACCGGCCAATAACTCATAGAACAACACGCCGACCGCATAAAGGTCGGCGCGGGCGTCCACTTTAGTGCCCAAAATCTTGCTGTAAAGAATGCGTTCGGGTGCGGTGTATTCCAGCGCGCTGACGGTTTCAGGCGCGGTCGTCTGGTTTTCGAGCGACAGCAATTGAATCAATCCGGCATCGGCCAGTTGCAAGCTGTGGTCATCGCTCAAAAAAAGATTCGATGGGCGCAAATCGAGACAGTTAACTTTTTGCTGATGCAGGTATTCAAGCAACTCTAGCAACTGCGCGATCATGGTTACGGCGGCTTGATAAGGGAATTGTTTCTTTTGAACTAGGGCTTCGCTAAGCGGCTGACCGCGCTGCAAATCGGTGACAATGTAAAAGGCGTTTTCGTCCCGCAAAATTTCGCGCACCGCACAAAGATGCGAATGCCGCAATTGAATGAAGCGCGTCGTGCGTCCCTGAAAATCAGGCAACGCCAAACGAATCAACGCGGGCGGCTGACGCATGGCCTTTAACAACACTTCTTGTTCAGTGTCGAGCGACTTACCGCTAAACAATATGAAATCTGCCGTCTCACCCAGTTTTTGCTGGACGCGGTAATTGCCAATCACCGAACCATTCACCATTTCTGCTTTCATAAGCCACCTGATCGGATGTTACGCAAGCTCGAAGGAAACGAGCTAAAAGGAAGGAATGCTGGGGATACGCCAGGGAATATACCAGCAGTGCCGGAAAAACCAGAAGCATTATTTTCAAATGCGTCCGTTCTCATCGCAACCTCGCTGACAACCATGCTTGAAAGCGGCGTGGCAAAGGGGAGAGTTTCCCCGCTTATGACCCTACCCCAAACTGCGGGGGAAGATTTAGTCCGCAACTGGTGCAACCATTGTTTTGCCATTGCTTGCCACTGCGCGTTGGGCGGCGAGTTGAGTGCTTTCGATTCTTTATCAATCACGGAAACCAAGCGACATCTGTCTACAACTCAATGCCCTCTTCGCTCCGCCCCAACGTACGCGCCACCACCCGCGCCAGTTCAACCGGTTCGACGGGTTTGGAAAGATGTACGTTAAAGCCCGCTTCCATTGCGTGCGCGCGGTCGTGTGACGAAGCGAAAGCCGTGAGCGCGATGCAAGGCGTTTGACCGCCCGCTTCGGCACTTAGGCTGCGTACGTTGCCGATCATCACGTAACCGTCCGCGATTGGCATGCCGATGTCTGAAACCAACAGGTCGGGCCGCCACGCTTGGAACATCTCGAAGCCTTCGGCGACGGAACCGGCCATACGAACTTCAGCGCCGTAACGCGAGAGCATGACCGAAAGGATTTCGCGCGTGTCGCGTTCGTCGTCCACCACCAGTATGCGCGCCTCGCGCAACGAGCCAGCGGGTTTGTTAATCGCCAGCGTACCGCTTTCAAACATGGCGGTGGCGCTTTGCCCTTCGGCGGCCTCGCTCAGGGGCAACGTAATCATGAAATCAGCGCCCTGCCCTTTGCCGCCGCTGTAGGCATAAATCGCGCCGCCATGCATTTCGACCAGATGTTTGACGATAGAAAGGCCGAGTCCCAAGCCGCCCTGTTGCCGCTTGGTCGAACTGTCAGCTTGACGAAAGCGGTCAAACACGAAGGGCAAAAATTCGGGTTCGATGCCCTGCCCGGTGTCGCTGATGATAAGCAGCGCCTTGTTGTCGAGCCGCTCTAACCGCACTTCGATCAGGCCGTTGGGCGGTGTGAATTTCACCGCGTTGGAAAGCAAATTCCATACGATTTGTTTCATGCGTTCGGGGTCGCCCTCAAAAGGGCCGACCCAGGGTTCCATCACGATTTGCATGCGCAACTGTTTGGCTTCGACCGAAGGCCGCACGGCGTCAATCGCGCCTTCGATCAATTGCATCAATTCAAGCGGACGCTTATCCAACCGCAACTTGCCCGTCGCCAGTCGTGAAGCGTCGAGCAAATCGCCGACCAGGTGGGCTTGCGACTTGGCGTTGCGTTCGATAGTGAGCAACGCTTTTTCGGCAGAGGCTTTTTCTAACGTGCCAGAGCGCAGCATCTGCGCCCAGCCTAGAATCGCGGTGAGCGGCGCGCGCAATTCGTGCGAAACCATGGCGAGAAAATCGTCTTTCAAACGGCTGGCGTCTTCGGCTTCGCGGCGCGCTTGCTGTTCGCGTTCGAGCAAGGCGATGCGTTCGTCTTCGCCGCGTTTGCGCTCGATGCCCAGCACCAACGTCGTAGCGACCGATGAGAGCGCGTGCAAGGTTTCCTGTTCGAGCGATGGGCGCGCGAACATTCCCAACACGCCGATCAAACGGTCGTCAGAGGCGAGCAGCGGGTAGCCCGCGAACGAGTTCAGCTTTTCAGACTGCGCCCACGCGCGGTCAAAGATGCCTTCGTCGTTGGCTACGTCATTTGAGAGATGGGGGCGGCGGTTTTGGGCAATCGCGCCGATTTCGTTTTGCCCCAGCGCCACAGTTTGTTGGGTGTTGAGCGCACCCGCGAGCGCACCAGCTTTGGCTTGCAATGTGAGCGTGTGGCCTTCGCGATTGACGAGCCAGAGGCGCACAACTGAAGCATCAAGGTGTTCGACAATCGAATCTGCGCAACGTTGCAAAATCTGTTTGAGCGTTGCTTCGGCATCGTTGAGCGCGCTGCTGACCTCAAAGCGCAACGCGGTGTGATGGTTGTTGCGCGCGGCTTCGCGTTGCTGGGCGCGCATGCGTTCTTGCTCAGATCGTTTACGTTCGACACCAACGGCAATCGCGTCGGCCACGGAAGAAAGCGTATTGAGCGCGTCGGCTTCGAGCGGTTGTTTGGCATAAACGCCGACCACGCCGAGCGCGCGTCCGCCTGAGAGCAATGGCGCTCCGACGAAAGCGGGAAAGACCTGACTGCCTTCGCCAAAAGGCGATTCCGTAATTTCATTCGACAAAAACGCTTCGCGCGTAATCATGATTTGGCCGACGGCGCTGATTTGGCCGCTGGCACTGTTGGTCAACGAAAGGTATTGCTGCGCTCCGTCAAGCGCATCTGACACACCGGCGCTAGCGTGCAATTTCAGTACGTCCCCGAGGTTGTGGTTGTCGTTGAGCAACCACACACGCACCAACGCGGCGTCGAGCGGTTCGATGAGGGCGGCGCAGGAACGATGCAACATTTGCACCAGCGTATCGCCGGGTTCACTCAACGCGTGGCTGAGTTGCAAACGCACGGTGGCCTGACGCGCGACGCTGGCCGCTTGTTGGGCATTGACTTGCGCGAGCGCGGCGTCGGCGCTGATGCGTTCAGTCACGTCGTGCATAAAGCCGACGAAATGTGTGAGCTTGCCCGCTTCATCCAACACGGGCGACAAGGTCAGTTCGTTATAAAACAACCCGCCGTCTTTGCGGTAATTGCGCAACAAGGCTGACGCCGCGCAACCGGCGGTCAGGGCTTCGCGCAACTCGGCCAGCGCGGGTTGATAGCTATCAGCGCCTTGCAAAAACAAACATTCGCGGCCCAGCGCTTCTTCGTGCGAATACCCCGTAACGCGCTCAAACGCCGGATTCACATAAGTCAGCGGTAATTCAGGTTGCAACGCATTGACGATAAAGATCGGCGCAACGCTGGCTTCGAGCGCGCGCTGGTTTAATCGCAACGCCGCTTCGACCTGTTTGCGTTCGGTCACGTCGTGCAGGATGCCGGTGTAAAACCGTTGCCCGTCGCGACCGAATTCACTGAACGATATTTCGAGTTGAATCTCGTGGCCGTCTTGATGGCGTCCGATAGATTCGCGCGCGTCGAGTTGCAGCAACTGCGTATCGTTTTCGCCGGGCTGCACAATCTGCGGCAACAGCGCCGTGAGGTTTTGCCCAATGAGCGCACTGGGTTCGTAACCAAACACGCGCTGCGTCGCCGGGTTGGTGAACTGAATCTGTCCCGCCGCGTTGACGGTCACGATGACTTCGGCGGCGGTGTCGGCGATGTTGCGATAGAGCGCTTCAGTTTCGGTGAGTTGCTGTTCGATGCGATAGCGTTCGGTGATGTCGCGGATGAACCAGGTGAAAAGCTGTACGCCGTCTTGCTCAAACTGGCTCGTAATAATTTCGAGCCGCACATTGGATTGATCGGCACGTTGTTCCACCACCTCTACGCGCAAGCCTTTAGAATCAGGCGTTTCAGCGCGCACCATGGTGTAAGCCAACATCGCTTTCGGCATCAGCCATTCCGCCGTGCGCCCGATCACCGCTTCGGGCGCGTAACCAAACACGGGCAACGTCGCCGGGTTGGCAAAGAGAATCGTCCAACGATCATCCAGCGTGAGAATCACGTCTTGCGCGGTTTCAGCCAACGCGCGGTAACGGCCTTCGCTGACGTGCAATTCTTGTTCGATCTGTTTGCGTTCGCTGATGTCGCGGATGACGCTCATCAGCAACAGCCCGTCTTCGGTCATGATCGGGCGTTGCGTAATCTCAACCGGAAATTCACGACCGTGCGCGTCTACGACTGAAAATTCTACTTGCTGCGAAAGCTCGTCAGCGTTGCGCGCAGTGAGTACGGCGGCTTCGGTTTTCGAGGGATCGAGCGAGGCCAGCGGAACTTGACCAAGCCGGGGCTGCGGCGATGCGACGATTTCGCCAACGATTTCGGAATCAGTAACTGTCAGGTTAGCCAAATTTTGCGAAGCCGCTCGTGAAACAGCTTCCTGCGAATGCCCTTTCCCTTGACCATTCTGCCCTTGACCCGTCTTCCCCTGCCCCGTCTTCCCTTGAGTGGAAGCAACCGTCATCTCCTGCGTAACGCTCAAACTCTCACCGCCGCCTTGTCCGCCGCGATAACGTTCGGGCACGAGCATCTCTACGCTTTGGCCCAACAGCAATTCGCGGTTATGTCCGAATAGTCGCTCGGTTTGCGAATTGACTAGCACGACCCGGCCTTCCTGATTCGCCAACACAATGGCGTCGGGCGCGAATTCCAACAGTTCTTGAAAGCGCGTACGCGCCGCAACGAGGTTCGTCACCAGGGTGCGTTCCTGCCGCATGTCGCGGGCCACGGCTAACACGCCGGTGATTTTGTCTTGCTTGTCGTGCATCAGCGTGAGCGCAAAACTCACGGGCACGGTTTCGCCGTTGGGCAATTCGATGTCTACGTCAACGCGCGCGCACTTGTCGCCTTGCGCGACTTCCATCAGCTTCCACGGCGTAGCCGGTATGTCTTCGGTTCCGCACACCGACGTGAGCGGGCGACCGAGAATCGCTTCTTCATTGCAACCCAACAGATTCGCCGCCGCTGGGTTCGCGCGAATCACGCGGCCTGCGCGGTCGGTGAGAAACAACGCCTCTGACATCGAAGTCACGATCTGTTGCACGAGATCGCGCGTCTCGGCAATTTCAGAAGCGCGACGTTCCAACTCGAATTGCGCGTTGGTGAGTTCGGCATACGCGCTTTGCAGATTGGCGAACATATCGGGCCACGCGGCCTCTTGCGTGCGACGGGTTTCATCGTCGTGGGTCAGCTCGCTCGGTTTAGACTTCCAATTGGGTAAACGCATTGAGACATTGCCTCAGAATTGCACCCCGTGCGCGGCTCACTTTGGCGCTTGGGCCGTCGCGATTGAGGGGTTGTTGAGATTGGTTGACGCCCGTCAGGGAATTTACCACCGGAACGGTTACGGGCATTGGGTGTTCGGCCAGGCTTTGAAAGACTGCGAACCCAGGCAGTATCGGCGAAGTCGGCTAAATGTGGCAACCGGGAAAATCGCCGGGTTGGAATGCGGCAGAGACTCCGCCACGTCTCAGAGTGAACCAAAAAGCGTTTTATTACGATGTGGAACCTTTGAGCTGAGGGCATTCAGCTTTTGCACCTGCTCAAAGCCGTTGCCGCAACATTCACCCGAAACTATCGCATTCAAGAAAATGTTTTTCCCCACGAAGGGGCACGAAGTTTTCACGAAGAGGGAAAATTCTATCGTTAAATATTTGTCTTCTTCGTGTGGCTTCGGGGGGGAAATTCTTTTTCTGAAAGGCTATAGCTCAGGCCATTTATTCGACAGGCGAAGAATTCCTTAAAGCTCGGCGCGTCTTTTGCATAATCCCGCAGAGCATATTCAGGTCATAACTCGATAACTCATATTTCAACAAACCGCCTCTGATGCGGCGCACCAATTCGTCTTCGTTGCCTGGCAAGACAAAGCCGATGTCGTGCAACAGCGCGCGTGCCAATTGCACCGCCGCGTCATACGTCGCCGCCGCAGGCTGCTCAATGGGCGGCGCGTCAGGCAGCGGTTGCGTGCGTACAAGCTCGTACAAACACACCGCGACCGATTGGCCCAAATTCATCGAAGGGCAATCAGACTGCGTAGGAATCGTCATCAATTTGTGGCAATGGGCGAGGTCTTCGTTGTTAAGGCCGGACTTTTCATTGCCGAACAGCAAAGCAACGCGATAGCTGGCTTGTTGCAGGCGTTCGCTCAATTGCATGGGCGTAATCGGTCGGTCTTCATCTCCGGCGCGCCGCGCGTCACCCGTTCCGAGAACGAGATTGCAATCGGCGATGGCTTCTTCGAGCGAAGTCACCACGCGCGCTGACTCCAACACATCCATCGCGTGCGGAGCCGATTTGATTTGCTCCCAGGTGGCCGAAAACGGCGTCACAATCCACAAATCACGAAAGCCAAAATTTTTCATCGCACGGGCCGCTGCGCCGATGTTGTTCGGATCACGCGGACGCACCAGCACTACGCGCACGTTCATTTCTCTCTTACCAAAATCTGCCGCTGAATCAGCTTGGCGCGTTCGATAGTCGGACGCCAGCGTTTGAATTCTTTCTTTGAAATGTCGTTCGTTTCACCCGGATCAAGCCGCAGGTTATAAAGCTCGACATTCTTGAATTCACCATCAATCAGCAACTTGTAATCGCCATCGCGCACCGCATATTTCGGCGTAAGCGTTTTGTCATCCTGGCCGCGAGGCACGCTGATGGCTTCGTCATATTGCCAATAAATAAACTTATTACGTTGCCATGTGCTGCTCACGAATAGCTTGCCGAAACTCTCGCCGTCTACGCGGTCGTCGCGTTCGAGCGCAATGCCCAGCGAATCAAGCAACGTAGGCATCACGTCCAACCCGCACGTCGGCGCATCACTCACACGCCTCGACTTAATCACGCTCGGCCAACGAATGATGGCGGGTACGCGAATGCCGCCTTCATAAAGGTGTAGCTTCATCCCGCGCAGCTTCGCTTTGTTGAAAGCGCCCGGCGTGCCATACGAACGCTCAGAGCCTTTATAGCGATTCAACGTTTCAGGCCCATTGTCGCTGGTGAAAAGCACCAACGTGTTGTCACGCAAATTCAACTCGTCAAGCCTTGCGAGCAGCCTGCCAATCTCGGCGTCGAGTTGCGTAACGTTGCCAAAATACTGCGCCTGATTTTCGTTCTCGGTGCTGCTGTATTGCTTCACGTATTCGCTCGCCGTGGCGACGCGTTCGTGCGGCGAATGAAAAGGTAAATAAAGCAGGAAAGGCTTTTTCTCATCGCGTTGCTGCAACCAGTTCATGGACTCGTCAACGATGATCGTAGACGAATAACCCGTGCGCGCACCTTCCGCCTTGCCGTTGCGGATGAAGTTGTTCGGATTCTCATGCGTCGGCAGCGCATTGTTTTGCGTGGCGAACCAAGTCGCAAAGCCATGCTCACCCGGCGTAGGCTGTGAGCCATCCAGCTTGCCACTCAGATGCCACTTGCCGAACATCGCGGTTTGATAGCCGAACAGCTTCAGCATCTTTGCAAAGGTCGGCGTCTCTATCGGCAAATAAATATTCGAGCCTTCTTTGATCCAATCGCTGATGCCGTCGCGTTGCGGAACGCGCCCGGTCAGCAAGCCTGCGCGCGAAGGCGAACAAACGGGCGCGGCGGAATAAAAATTCGTCAACCGCAAACCTTCGCTCGCCAGCTTGTCGAAGTGCGGCGTCTTGATCGTCGCGTTGCCGTAACAACCCAAATCGCCGTAACCCAAATCATCCGCCAACAGAATGATGACGTTCGGGTCGTTGTATGGCAGCGCCTGCGCCTGAATAAAACTTGGGCTGTTGAGCAACATCAAAACAATGATGCTCAACAGCCCGTTAAGCGAAATTCGCTTCATTGCTCTTACCTCAGCCTTATTTGACTTGAGCGGTTTTGGTGTCAGTCGCTTTGGCCGCCAACACATGCTCGCGCTCTTTGGCCGGATCGTAAACGATGCGTTTCTTTTGCATGTAAGCGATCTTGCCCAGGTGCGAAGCCAACGCCGAACGATGTCCGCTCACTACGTCAGAGTTGGGCGTCTGGCGCGATTTCACACACGCGAGGAAGCTATGCACATGATCTTGTTCCAACGGACGCGCCGCTTTGCGTTCAATCGCTGGTGGCGGAGCGGTCATGGTGCGCCGATCAAATTTCGGCGTGAATTTATAACCGCCGCGGTCAATGTAAAGATTGCCCTCACTGCCCATTAACTCAATGGCTGCGCCGCGTCCGCCGGGCACCAGCGTAGCCTCAAACGTAGCCACCCATTGACTCGGATATTCGAGTTGAATCGCCAGCGTGTCAGGCGCAGTGCGTCCGTCTTTGTAGTGGTAAACACCACCCGTCGCGTTGGCGACAATCGGAATCTCTTCGCCCGCGTACCAATGCACCACGTCAATCCAGTGCGTAAACAAGTCAGTGATTTGTCCGCCGCCGAAATCAAGATAAGCGCGCCAGTTATAAAACTGATGCGCGTCGAATTCGCGGTATTTGACGGGGCCTAAAAAGGCTTTCCAGTCGAGGCCAGCGGGTTTGTCTTTGAATTTCGGCACGCGCAAATGATAGGTATTGCCGTGCCACCACGTACGCGCAATGGTCAGCTTGCCCAGCAATCCCTTGTCAATGATTTCAGCTTTGCATTCTCGGTAATGTTCGCCGCTGCGTTGCTGTAAACCGACTTGCACAACCCGCTTCGTGGCATTGGTCACGCGAATCATTTCGTGGCCTTCTTCGATGTTAAAGGTCAGCGGCTTTTCGACGTAAACGTCCTTGCCCGCCTTGCACGCATCCGTCGCCATCTTCACATGCCACGGATCAGGCGTAGCGATCAACACCGCGTCAACGTTCTTGTCATCAAGCAACGCGCGATAATCGGTGTATGTTTTAGCTTTGCCTTCGGTCTTTTCTTTGGCGGCGTTCAGGTTTTGATCGTATACGTCACAAATCGCCGTGACTTCACAATCGGGTTCTTTCAGGAACCAACTCATCACGTCGCCGCCGCGATTGCCGGTGCCGATTACTCCCAGACGGACTTTGTCAGCCGCGCCGAGCACGTTGTTCCAACTCGCAGCGGTAAACGCCAGCGCGCCTCCGCCTTGCGCAGAGCGCGCGAGAAATTTGCGTCGAGAAGAATTCGCTTCTGTCATCACAGTCTCCCTTTCACATGACCAAAATGGTCAGTCAGATTTTTTGAATACGGTTTCGATAGTGCGTTGAGATGCTGACATATTGTTGCCGCTTCACTCAGGTTTGTCCAACCTGGTAATGCCCCTCGCTCAGACGAGCCACGTAAAGCTACGCAACGCCCTCTGTGGCAGGCACGATGACCGGAGGGCGTATTTTTTTGGCGTTGCGTCAATCCCGTTGATGAGGCATAGTGCGCCTAATAAAGAAATTGCTTTATTGATATTCCTTCTCTCGCGCATCGACGGTGATGCGCCACAAGCCCTTCCCACACTTTGAGGAGCGGCGGCGTAATGGATAAGTTCGAGAGCAGGCTGTTTACAAATACAGAAGCCGTTCTCGTGCCCTTCACCTGAACGCCAGAAGACAAGCCTTCGCTGCCAGCGCCGTTACATCGAAGCCCTTTCCTTCACCCATTCGCTTCCATTCACCCCTCTAAAACTTGAGGGCCCTTGAAACAAAGGGAAGGTGCGCCCTTACCGCGCATCTGAAAAAAGAGAATAAAGAATATATGAGTTTTTCAGAACTGGGTTTGCACCCGGCCTTAGTACGCCGCTGTGCCGCCCTTGATTACGTTACCCCTACTCCCATTCAACAAGCTGCGATTCCCGTCGTTTTATCAGGCCGAGATTTGATCGGTACGGCCTCGACCGGAACCGGCAAGACGGCGGCCTTCCTGCTGCCGTTGATTCAAAAACTTTCAATAGACAGTCCGGCGGTCGCGGCGGGCAAGAAAGCGCGTAACGAAACCGGCCAACCGGTAAGGGCGCTGATTCTTGCGCCGACGCGTGAACTGGTGATGCAAATCACCGAGAACCTGCAAACGCTGGATGCCTCGCGTAAAGTCCGCGCCGTTACGATCATGGGCGGAGCCAGTGCGAGCCGTCAGCGCATGGAACTGATGCGCGGCGCGGCGGTGGCTATCGCTACGCCGGGTCGCCTGATTGACCACATGGAATCGGGTACGATCAAGCTGAATCAGATCGAAGTGCTGATTCTTGACGAAGCCGACCGCATGCTTGATATGGGCTTCTTGCCCGCGATCAAACGCATTCTGGCGGCGTTGCCGCTCGAACGTCAGACCTTGATGTTTTCGGCCACGATGTCGAAGGGCATCGAAACCCTCGCGCAGCGTTCTTTGAGCAAGCCCGAAGTGATCGAAGTCAGTCCGCGCGGACAAGCGGCCCTGACGGTCAAGCAAACGGCTTATGCAGTTTCGCTGGACAAGAAAATTGCGTTGCTGACCGATTTGCTCGAACGCGAAAAGTTCGAGCGCGTGCTTGTGTTCGCCCGCACGCGTCGTGGAGCCGAACGCCTGTGGCAAATGCTTTCGTTGCGCAAGCACAAGGTCGAACGCATTCACGCCGACCGTTCGCAACCGCAACGCTCGGCGGCGATGCGCAGTTTCAGCACCGGCCAATGCCGTATTCTCGTAGCAACCGACATCGCCGCGCGTGGCATTGACGTTGACAATATCTCGCACGTCATTAATTTCGACTTGCCCGACGTAGCCGAAGATTACGTTCACCGCATTGGTCGCAGCGGACGCGCCGGCAAAGATGGTCAAGCACTTTCGCTGGTTACGCCCGCCGATGAATTGGTGTTGCGTGACATCGAAAAACTCACGAAGCAAAAAATCGAACGCATCGTGTTGCCCGGTTTCGGCGGCATGGCTCCGCTCGTGCAAACGCCTAAACCTTCTTACGCTGTCGTGCGTGGCTGGGGCGGCGGCAACGGGCGTTCATTCTCGCCGCGTCGCGCCGGAAGGTAGTTGCTGACTCAAACGCTTTCTGAATTGAGTGCTAAATAAAAAGCCGCTCTGCTTTCTGCTTACCTGGAAGGCAGCGCGGCTTTTGTGTTAGTGATGCGCGAAATGAACAGCGCTTTGGCCCAACTGGAATCCGCTCTCAGGCAGCGTCACACATCGCTGCCTTTATTCCTGCGCGATGATGATGTAGCCGAAGACGAACCTTCCTTGCGCCAATTGCTCGCCTTGTGCGCACAGCATGAGACGCCCATCAACCTCGCAGTGATTCCTGGTCGGCTAACTGAAGGCGCGATCAACTATCTCAAACAACCGCGCGGCTTGATCGAATTGCACCAGCACGGCTGGCAACACCTAAACCACGAAAGCACGGGCAAGAAATGCGAGTTCGGCGCGAACCGTGATTACGCTGCGCAACGCGCTGACCTCGCCGCCGGGCAAGCGCGAATGAACGCAGCGTTTGGCGCGCACTGGTTCCCTGCCTTCACGCCGCCGTGGAATCGTTGCACAGCGACGACCGCGCAAGCATTGGTTGAATTAGGCTTTCGCGCACTTTCACGCGATGCGTCTCAACCGTCGTTCGATGATCCACGGTTGGCTGAATTGCCTGTGACATTCGACTTATTTCGATGGCGCGGCGACGCGACGTTGCGTCCGCTGAATGAATTAGCTGATGAGTTGTCGCTGCAAATCGCCAACGCCGACCGCATCGGCATCATGCTTCATCATAAAGTGATGGATGACACAGCCTTTGCGTTGCTGGGTGAATGGCTGGGTTTATTCAAACAATTCCCACTCGTTCAGTTTCACACCTTGCGAAGCTTGCTCGACCCACGATGACAACACCCACCCGACAAGCAGACTTGCGCGCGTTGCTGCGGCAGTTCGTCTCAAGCGAACGCCGTCGCATCTCACTGGCATTGTTTTGCATGCTCGGTTTGGCCGTTACGGAATTGCTTGCACCGTGGCCGCTGAAAATCATCTTCGATAACTTGCTGCTCGGCCATCAGTGGCCGACGGCGTTGAATTGGTTGAGCGTTTTAGTGCAAGGCGGCAAGGGTTACGCCGTCGTCATCGTATCGCTCGGCATCCTCGTCGTTGCGTTGTTGAGCAGCGCGTTTGCTTACGGCCAGCAATGGCTGACTTCTTACCTCGGCCAACGACTGGTCTATTCGTTGCGCGCCGAACTGTTTGCGCATCTGCAACAGCTTTCGCTTTCCTTCCATAACCGGACGCGCACCGGCGAATTGCTCGCCAAAGTCACGGGCGAAACCGAAGTCTTTAAGGATGCCTTTGTCGAAGCCGTGCTGCTCGCATTGCCGCAGTTGCTGACGATCACGAGCATGTCCGCCATCCTGTTATGGCTTGACTGGCGCTTGAGCTTGATTGTGCTGGCGACGTTTCCGCTTTTGTTTTACGCGCTGTCACGCTCATACAAACAGATCAAACTCGCTACGCGGCAACAGCGTCAGCGCGAAGGGCGACTGGCGGCGCGCTTGAACGAAGTGCTGAGTTCAGTGCGTTTGGTCAAAGCCTATGGACGCGAAAGTTATGAACAGGAACGTTTCGAGCAAGCGAGCCATCAGACCTTGTCGGCGGGATTAGAAGCCGAACGCAGCACGGCAGCGGCGACGCGCGCGGTCGAGTTGCTCAAAGCAACGGGCTTGTGGGCAACCGTCTTGTTCGGCGCGCTCGCCGTCATCAACGGTCGCATGACGCCTGGCACGCTGCTCGTATTCATCGCTTATCTCAACGAGATGTATAAACCGCTGCGCAATTTGGCGAAAACCTCAGGGCGCTGGTCACGCGCTGTCGTGAGCGCGCAACGCCTGGGCGAAATTTTGAATACGGAGCCAGAGCGTTGGCCCATCTTCAAAAAAGATACGCCGACGGCAATCACGACGCGCTTGCGCGGCGCAATTGAATTCGACCGCGTGTCGTTTAGTTATGGCAGTCATAGCGACGATGAGATCGTGTTGGATGAGGTTTCGTTTACGCTCGCGCCGGGTCAGCGCGTAGCCCTCGTCGGCGCATCGGGCGCAGGCAAGTCTACGATTGCGAATTTGATTCTGCGTTTTTACCACGCGACAGCGGGCGAGATTCGGCTGGATGGTGTGAACATCGAAAAGTATCAACGCGAAACCTTGCGCAACGAAATTGGCGTTGTCTTGCAAGACGCGCTGCTGTTTGGCGCTTCGATTCGGGAAAACATCGCCTATGGCAAACCGAATGCAACACTGGCTGAAATCGAAGCCGCCGCGCGTCAGGCCTATGCGCACGAATTTATCAGCGCGCTGCCTGATGGTTACGACACGATCATCGGCGAACGTGGCAGCACATTGTCAGGCGGACAGCGCCAGCGTCTCTGCCTCGCGCGCGCCATCATCAAAAACCCTTCGGTGTTGATTCTCGACGAACCAACCTCCGCCGTAGACAACGAATCGGCTGAACTGATTCACCAGGCGATTGATCAAATGCGCATCGGCAAAACGACCATTGTCATCGCGCATCATCTGGCGACATTAAATGAGTTCGATCACATTCTTGTGCTGCGGCGCGGGCGGCTGGTGGAACAGGGCAAGCACAGTGAATTGCTCAAGCTGCGCGGGGATTACTACCGAATGACACAGCGAATTGAAAGTGGGCAGGCTACTTGAGCAACAAATCCGCCGCTCGCTCAGCAATCGCCATCGTTGGCGCGTTGGTGTGTCCGGTGATTTGCAGCGGAATCACTGACGCATCAATCACGCGCAAACCCGTGAGGCCGCGCACGCGCAAGTCACCATCAACAACGGCGTCTTTATCATTACCCATCTTGCACGTACCCACCGGGTGATAAATCGTGGCGGAGGTGCGGCGAATGTGTTCGGCAATGTCGTGGTCGGAATCTGCGTCCACCTCAGGCCATAGCCGCTTGCCGCGAAACGAATCAAAGATTTTATGCTGCAAAATTTCGCGCGCGAATTTAACGCCTTCGATACCACAGGCGAGGTCGCTTTCGGCTTGCAGGTAATTAGGTTGGATGTTCGGCGCGTCATCCGCGCGGTTCGTGCGCAAGGTAATCGTCCCACGACTCTCAGGCTTTTGAATCGCTACGCCAATGGCGAAACCGTGTGCCTGCGGATTGGC
Organism: Acidobacteriota bacterium; assembly: GCA_031414155.1. GTDB lineage: Bacteria > Acidobacteriota > Blastocatellia > RBC074 > RBC074 > JACPYM01. The sequence goes on along the minus strand of JANNUY010000353.1, from coordinate 8,765 downwards.
AAAGCCGTGATCCATGTAAAACGTAGGCGAGAATAAAAGCTCTACGTCGGGAATGGCGAGTGACGAACTGGTTTTTAGGAAGCCGCCCGCTTCGCCTACGTTGGAAGTGAGCGGGCCGTTTTTGAATAGCAAGAACTTGGCAATATTTTTCAGGCCGTCCGCTTTGAACAGCGTGATGGGCTTCGTGCATTCATATTCGACGCCGATCAACAGATGGTCTTGTAAGTTTTGACCTACGCCGGGCAGGTCGGCGACCACAGGAATGTCGAGACGACGCAATTCATCGGCGGAGCCTACGCCGGAAAGCAGTAGCGTTTGTGGCGAATTGATCGCGCCGCCGCACAGCAAGACTTCGCGCACAGCTTTAACTTGCTCCGGCGCTTGTTGCGCTTGTCCATTGTGATTGAAAGTCGCGCCAACACAGCGCTTGCCGTCGAATAACAGCTTGGTAACGAAGGCTTGCGTGATAACTTTCAGGTTCGGACGCGACAACACGGGCTTGAGATAAGCGATGGCGGCGCTGTGGCGCTTGCCGTTTTTTTGCGTAACCTGAAACATACCCAGCCCTTCCTGCGAAGCGCCGTTCACATCGTCGTTACGCGGAATGCCGCAGGCGTCAGCCGCAGCTAGAAACTCGTGCGTCAGCGGATTCACGCAACGCAAGTCTGCAATGTTCAGTGGGCCGTCTTGCCCGTGAAAGCTATCACTCAGACGTTCGTTGTGTTCTGACTTTTTGTAATAAGGTAACAAATCGGCGTAACGCCACCCATCCATTTCCCAGACATCGTGATCGAGCGCATTGGCGCGGCTATAAATCATCGCGTTGATCGAGCTCGATCCACCCAGCACTTTGCCGCGCGGCCAATACAACTCGCGGTTATTTAAGTGCGGTTGCGGCGCGGTCATGTAATTCCAGTCCACTGCGGTTTTGAACAGCTTGTTGAACGCGGCGGGAATGTGAATTTCGGTTTGCTTGTCGGGGCCGCCCGCTTCGAGCAATAGCACGCGGCAATGCGGGTCGGCGGTCAGGCGATTGGCGAGTACGCAACCCGCCGAACCCGCGCCGATGATGATGTAATCGTATTCCATCACTTATTTCCCCACGAAGTCACACGAAGAAAGCACGAAGAGGGGCTAACTGTGCTTATTCTTCTTGGACGATGTCTTATTCCGCTTTGAGCGAAGCAACGCGCGCCGCCAGTCGCCCTGACTCGTGGCAATTCAGGCAAGTAATCGTAGCCGTTTTGGCGCTGGCTGGATTATCTTTCCACTGTTTGGCGATTTTGCCGTAAGGCGTGTCGGGCATCACTTGCAGCATGCGCTCAACGTATTCCGCTGACTCGGTCGCGCGTCCCGTGCGTTGCGCCGAAACGGCGAGTCCGCCCAGCAATTCGCCGCGAATGTGTACGGGCAAACGCTCGACCCCTGCTTTCTGAAACTGCCAGAGCATGCTGAACGCTTCGTAACTGGCTTGCCATGCCGCCGCCTGTTTATCTTTGGGCAAGCGGTCGGCGAACACGACATAACTGCCGCCCGTCACTGCCGCGACGCCGCCTTCTTTGGCGTTTAGTTGTTTGGCTTGCGCGAAAAGTTCCTGCGAACGGTCAAAGTGCTTTTGAAACTCCTCCGGCTTTTTGTTCTCAAAGGCCAAGACGGCGCGATATAACGCCGCGCCCGCTTGCCACGCCAGCGCCGAAGGCTTTTCGGTCGCCGTGCGCGATTCAGCCAGTCGCTGTGCGTTTTTCTCGCCGCGCGCCAGCCGTTCCAAGTCGTCGTTTAGAAAGCCCGCGAAGATGTCTTCGCGCACCAGCGTGTGAACCGTGAAGCGCGTATCAGACAAAGGCGGTTCAGGGGATTGCGCGAATACGGCGGTGGCAAGGGCGAATGCGATGACGATGCGTTTTACGAGTTGCATAAACTTCTCCTTCGGTTTTACCGGATTTCTTTGAAAACGATGGCGCACGATAGCGCGATGCGTCGTGTTTGGACAACGCGCTTACGACCTCGGCGGACAACTGGTTCTCACTGTTTGCGACCGTTGCGTTCGAGTTGCGTAACTCGTTGTAACAAGCGCCGATTGTTTTTCAGCAACCGTCGAATTTGCGCTTGCTGCTCTTTGACGGCGTTGAGCATCGTCCACAAAATCGGGTCTTGATTGAGTTGCAAATAGCCTTGCGGGGTCATGCTCACGGCTTCGGGAATCGCCTCGGCGACGGCCTGGGCGCTGAAGCCGATGGTTTCGCCGAGGTTTTTCAAGCCCAGCGCGTTATCGGCTTTGTATTCAAACCGAATCGGTTGCAACTTGCGCAAGGCTTGCCAGCCCGTCGTGTAACGCCCCTTGATGTCTTTCAGCCGTTCATCTGAAAACACCGCCCACGAACCGCCGCCAGGTTTAGAAGCTGTGCCATTCACCGAAAGTAAATCTGTGGGCGCGGTCGTGCCGAGGCCGAGGTTGCCTGCATCCGTAAGTCGCATGCGTTCGACGTTGATGTTGGCGCTTCCGTTAGGGTTCGTCATAAAAGCCAGATAGGCACCCTGCGCCGTATCGCTCCAATTCTCTGCCGCCGTCAGTCTGATACCCGCTCGCGCAGTAGTGGCAAAGCCGGTCGCGCCATAACCGCGCATCTGGATCTGACCGACGATGTCATCGGTTTGCACCGCCAGGGGAGCCGCCATCGTTCCCCGCGCGCGCCGGAAAAGAAAGTCACTATGAACAACGCTGTTGCCATAAGCGTCGGCGGTCAGGAAGGTATTGCTCTCATTGGCATTCGCAAAATAGCCCATGATGCCCGGCGCGCTGGGTGGCGTGGCGGTGTTAGCCAATACCGCGAGTTTTGCGTTGGGGCTCGTCGTCCCGATGCCGAGGTTGCCCGTCGTATTTTGAACAACCATCCGCGAGCCCCCGCCGCCTAGCTCAAAGATCTGCAAATTATCGGTTGAGGGGTCGTTGCGAAAATTCCACTGAGACGTACCGTTTTTCATGAAGCGCAAGGCGGCATCACCACTAAAGGCATCTATGTCAACAACAGAGAAGCTGGCGGTGGACTTGACACGGATGCCAGTACCGCCGCCGTGTTCCACATCGAGTTTATAGTCCGGGGTCGTCGTACCAATCCCGATCTTGCCCGCCGCGCTTTCGGTCACCACGGAATCAATCAGGGTGGTTCCGTTCGCAGCGAATTTCGCAATTTGGCCTGCTGTACCCAGCAAACTCGCCTTCTCGCTTCTGGCGTTCTTTTGCTTGTCAGCCAAACTGTTGCCTTTTTCGTCTACGAGTTCGCGCCCGCTCACGTCGCGTTTGACCGACGTGTCTTCCGCTGTGGTCGAGCCTGCAATCGAACGTCCACCGCTGCGCGCCGCGTTCAACGTAGTGCCGCTCACCTCAGCGCCGTCGCTGGCCGTGAGCCAGATTTGGTCTTGCCCTTTCTCGACGATGAAATAACCGGTGTGTTGGCGCGATAGGTCTTCGCTGAACTTGAGCGTCAGCGCGTAACGATACAACCCCGGTGTGAGGGCTTCGTTGTTTGAAGCGCGCAGGTTCCAATCAAACACGGCTTCAGTCGTCGTATGCGTGAAGACGGTTTCGCTTACGCTGTTGACGACCTCCAAACGCATTTCCTGAAAGCTGCGCGTCGGCGCGAACTTCACCCGCTGCTCGCCCAGCGTGAGATTCAATGTGGCTGGCTCGGTCGGTGTCACTTGAGCCAACGCCGAAAAGGCCGCTGCCACCATCAGGCAGCACAACCAGATTGCTTTCGATTTCATAAGGGTTCCTTTCGTTTGTGAATGAGAGAAGCGACGCTGCACAGCCAACGCGGTGCAGCGCAAATAAGCACCAATGAATCGCTGGTGCAAAACTTATCGCCGCGACAGTTTGCGTGTCTTTTCAAGCTTCAACAGACGTTTTTGCAGGCGCGCCATCATCCTTTGTTGCTGCGCGATCATGGCCTGCTGTTCTTTGACCGCATTGATCAGCACGACGTTGATCTTGTCGTAATTGACGCCTTTGACCGTTCCGTCTTTATCGTACACGGTCAGCAGCGGCGCGGCTTCGGCGACTTCTTCGGCAATCAAACCGAAATCCTTTTCGTCGGTTTTCTTCCAGGTGAAATTGACCGGACGCAAGCGGTTGATTTCAGACAGTCCGGCTTTGAGCGGCGTGATGTTCTTTTTGTAACGCACGCTCGAAATACTGCAATCCGTAATTTTGCCACCGGAGTAGCAGAGGTGTGGGCCACCGGATCCGCTGGGTATGAAATTCAAGTTTCCGTTGACCGACAAATCACCATCGAAACTAGCATTGCCAGCGACCGACAATCCGCCAGGAATAATTACTTTGTCTTGAGCACGGCCCAACGTGACCGAATTGCTGATGCCGGCAATCGCGCCCACGCCAATCGCGGTGGCAAAAAAACAACCGCCGAAGCACAAACCGTTTGTGTCTTTCCCGATAAAGAGGTTGTTCCCGCTGCCGCTGATAATTCTATTGCCGTCGATATTGTATTGCTCCGTCGTGTTGATCGTTCCAGCCACATCCAGCTTGTGTGTGGGCGTGATCGTGCCGATGCCGACGTTGCCGTCATCGGTAATTCTCATACGTTCCACGTTAATGGTGTTGCTCCCAATGGGCGTCGTCATAAAAGCCAGATAGGCACCCTGCGCCGTATCCGTCCAATTCTGCGCCGCCGTCAGCCTGATCCCCGCGCGCGCAGTGGTGGCAAAGCCGGTCGCACCATAACCGCGCGCCTGAATCTGCCCAATGATGTCATCGGTCTGCACCGACAAAGGCGCAGCCATCGTTCCCCGCGCCCGCCGAAAGAGAAAGTCGCTATGAACAACGCTGTTGCCATAAGAATCGGCGGTGATGAAGGTGTTGCTTTCATTGGCATTCGCAAAATAACCGATGATGCCCGGCGCGCTCGGCGGTGCGACGGTGTTGGCAGAAACCGAGAGTTTCGCGTTGGGAAACGCCATACCAATGCCTACGTTGCCGCTTGTTTCGATCACGGCTGAATCAATCAGACTCACGCCATCAGCCGCGAATTTCGCCAGAAAATTAAACGTACCAAGTAACGCCGCCTTTTCCTGCCTGACGGCTTTGGTGAGATTGTTCAGGTTGCCGCTCTTTTCCGCCGCAAGCTCGCGGCCTTCGATGGCGCGTTGGTGGCCTTTCTCTTCCGCCGTGCGGAAACCGGCGATCGAACGTCCGCCGTTGCGCACGGCGTTCAATGACGAACCGCTCACCGTCGCGCCGTCCTGCGTCGTCAGCCATACCTGTTGCTGGCCTTGCCCATTCCCTTGTTCGACGATGAGATTGCCGCGATGTTGGCTGGTTTGTTCTTCGCTCAATTTCAGCGTCAGCACGTACGAATACAAACCCGCTGCCAACGGCTCGCCATTGCCCGCGCGCAAGTTCCAATCGAATTCGGCGGCGGCGGTCAAATGCGTGAAAACGATTTCGCCTGTGCTGTTGACGACTTCCAAACGCATTTCCTGAAAGCCGCGCGTGGGCGCGAACTTCACGCGCTGTTCACCGAGCGTGAGGTTCAGTTCCGGCGTGGCGTTGTTTTGCCCGTAAGCAACACTGACGGTGAGCCAGCCAGCCAATACGATGAGACGGCGAAATGTAGCCAACATGGAAAAGCTCCTTTACGGCGCGACTTGAAAGCGTCGCGTTTCTGAAACCGACAATGGGGTGCCTTGCGCGTCGAGGGCGACAACGCGGTAACGCAAGCCGCGCGTGCCGACCTGAGCTTTGAAAAACGATGGCGCACGATAGCGCGTCACTTCGCTTTTAACCACGGCAGACAGCAACGCGACGCCGTTGGCGTCTTCGACTTCGAGCCGATAGAAAACGGCTTGCGGCATTTCGCCCCACGCGAAATCAATCGGTTGATTGCCCGGCAACGTGACGCCTTCGCGCGGCAGCAGCGCAGTAAATTGCGTAGCCTTGAATGCCTGATCGGTGTTGTCGCCGCCGCCCACGACATAGCGCAACACGGGCAGCGCGAACCCGGCTGCCGCTCCGCCTTGCACTATGCTCGCGCCGTTGTTTACGTCGTTGAGGTTCACCAGATTTTCACGGTCATCAGAGGCTTCGACGCGCAACAACAAATAATAAGTGCCGGGCGTGGTGCGCGGGATGCGCGTGCCTTCAGGCCCTGGGAGCGTGAAGCGTCCGCCGGGCGCGAGGAATACGTTAAAGCGCGCGAGTTGCGCGAAACGCCGTTGCGAGCCGCGCTCTTCGGGCGGCAACGAAGCCTCTGGCAACAAGTCGCGTTGCGAAGGCAACTCATCGCCCGGACGCACGACTTCCCAACGTCCGCGCAATCTTCCTGTCCCCGTGTATTTAATCTCGGCTCTCACTGGCGGGAGTTTGCCGTCGGGCTGAACGAATACGACTTGCGCTTCGTTGCCGCTCGAACGCAGGCCATTGCCTACGCCGAAACTCAGTTGCACGTCAGTGAGCGAGAACGGCACGCCTGCGCCGTTGCCACTCAAACGCATTTGCACCACAACGAATTGATCGGGCGCACCGGCTGCGCGAAAGCGCCGCACGTAATAAAACTCGGAAGCCTCGCCCGCCGCTGCGGCTTGATAAGCCTTGCGCGCGACTGCGCCGGGCACTGACACGATGTCGGTGTAACCATTCCGCCCGCTACGTCGCGCGAGATCGAAGCGACTCGGCAACGTGCCGTAAAGCGTACCGTTGACGCACTTGAAACCCAGGTCAGGCGCAGCGGGTTGAATCTCACCGCACCACGCCGTCTCAGCCGGTTGGTATGCGCCGAGGTTGCCATAAGTGACATAGACCGTCGTCGCGCCCTGCGAATAAACATTGACGCTGCGCGGCGTGACCGTGATGTTTTGTGCCAACGCGGTCGCCGTCAATCCCAGCAGTAAAGCAAAAATACTTTTCATAAAATTTCCCACCCGGGTACGCGCGCGTCATCGCGCGCTGGGCCAGCAAGTTTGCAGATCAATCTTTATCGCCTGCCCGCTGAGCGCACCGGGACGCGCGCGTACCCAAGTTCAAAAGAAAATAAAATTCAGCCCGGTGTTGAACGTATTTGCCCGCGTCAGTGCGTTCAACACCTCAAGAAAATTGCGATTGCGGGCGTAACGATTCGCATAGCGCACAAAGTAATTCGCCTGCCATTTTTTGAATTTGTTTGGGTTCTCGCGCGTCAGCTTGTAATTCCATTGCAGGTCGAATTCGAGATTGCGATTGCGCACGGTTCTGCCCAAATCGCCTTGCCCGATGGTTGAAAAAATCACGTTGAACGAGTTGCGCAAGTTCGCCTGCCAGTTCGCTGTCAAGCCATAACGCAGCGTGCGGTCGGTGCGAATCTGTTCGCGGTTGTTGGCGTCTTCAAAGTTGATCTCAAACGCGAAATCCAAAGTCGGCATCGGTTGCATGCCTATCGCCAATCCATGCACGAAGTTCTGCAAATCGGCGCGTTCGCGGGTCAGCGCACGATTGTCTTGCATCGAGTGATTCAGCGAATAAGCCACGCGCAGATTTTTGAAACGTTCGCCGAATTGCCATTCGCTCGTCGCCGTGTGCGTCGTGTTGCGTTGCGCGGGCAGCGCGCCAAGTTCGTCAAAGCCGCCGCCCAACGGCGTGAATGCGGCATAAGCACTCACTCGTTCAAACGCGTAACCGATGCGCGGCAGCCATACGTTAGGCACGGGCGTCGTTGATTGCCGCAGCCTGAACAACGCCTGCAAAGGCGTCGTCGCGTTGAACGCCGTGCGCCGCGTATTCGTCCGCAAGATCGTTTGAATGCCTGCCAGATTGTCGTTCAAGCGCGTATGCGCCGCGCTGAAACTCAGTTCGCCAAACGTACCGATGAACTCAGCTTGATTGGTGTCTACGTCGGGTTGCGCCGCCGCGCCGATGCTTTTGAACAGCGGGTCTACGCGCTCGTGGCGATAGTTGAAGGTGAGATTGAGTTTTTTGGGTTCAAAGATTTCAGGCGGCAGAGCTTGCGCGTTCACCGTTTGCGCGTTGGGTGCAGGCGCACTCGAATCAATCGGCGGCGTCATGATGAAGCTGAAATCTTTCAGCAAGTCGAAACTCACATCGGCATAGCGCGCATTGCGCGTCGTCACGCGCGAAGCCACCAGACTCGCGCCTTGATTGAGCAGCGGGTCTTCGGGGTTGCTGAACTGGCTGCGCGTGTAACCCGCATCAATGCGTACGCGCTCTGATTTATTTTTCGCCAGCACGCGGGCACTCGCGCCGCGCGAACGTTCGCCATCGTTGATGTTGTTCTGATTGAAATTCACGCGGTCGGCGGTGAACCACGCATCCGACACGCCGCCCACGAGCCGCAAGCCGCCGGGACGTTTGGCTAATAATTCCAAGCCGACGATGGCGGCAAACAAACGATGGCGACGATTGGCGAGGCCGGTGAAATTGCTCCAGCCGACGACGTTCGTGCCGTTCATCGCCACCGCTGTCAGGTCAAGCCGCGTGTTGATCGGCAACGTAAAGTTAAAGCCACGCGAGCCGAAATTGTTCAGCAAGTGACGCTGCGCGCCTGCGCTGGAATGCCCCATCACCAACTTGCGCGTACCGTTCTGAAATTGCATTTGGTAAGACGACAGATCAACGAGCGGAGCCTCTCGTTGCAATTGGCCGAAGCGCAGGGCTTCGTTGCGAAAACTCGAACCAACCAAATCGTATTGCTGATTCAGCTTCCAAGTGCCGCGCGCCATCTCGCTGCGCCACGTGCCTTGCAACGTCGCGTCAACAAAGC
>JANNUY010000352.1:0-5415 GCA_031414155.1 Acidobacteriota bacterium | reverse complement strand
ACCAGCACCAGTAGGCAATTCTATAGCTATATCAGAGGACGAGAAATATTCGGCTGAATACTGCTGAAGAACATAATGTTGAGCATTTCGTAAGCCTTGGAACTTGCTCGATTGGAACGAAGCTAAGAATTGAGAGTAATCACTGTTAATTAACATACACGGTCACTGGGTAAGAAATAGATTCTGTTTCGCTTACTTTAAATGAGATTGGCCTATTGAATGACCAACATCTTTCACTACATCGCATTTCAGCCCACACGCTTCTCACGCCCCTGCCAAAACTTTTCGCGCAACAAATTCTTCTGAATCTTGCCGGTCGCAGTGCGCGGCAAAGCGTCAACGAAACTCACGACGCGCGGGCATTTGAAATGCGCTAATCGTTCGCGGCAAAACGCGATCAAGTCGCTTTCAGTAGCCGTCATCCCGTCTTTCAACACGACCAGCGCCGCAATGGTTTCGCCCCATTGTTCGTGGGGGACGCCGATGCAGGCGGCTTCGAGCACAGACGAATGTTGATAGAGCATGCCTTCGACTTCGATGGAGGAGACGTTTTCGCCGCCGGAGATGATGAGGTCTTTTTTGCGGTCTACGATCTCGACCATGCCTTCGTTATCTATCGTAGCCATATCGCCCGTGTGGAACCATCCGTCCACAATCACGGCATTCGTAGCCTCAGGCTGTTGCCAATAGCCCGCCATCACTACGTTGCTGCGCGTGATGATTTCGCCGACTTCGTTGCCGTCGCGCGCGACATGATTGCCGTCTTCACCCACAACACGAATTTGCACGCCGAGCATTTCGTAACCCGTCCGCGTTTGTACGCGATCTTTTTCTTCCTGCGGCCAGTCGCGCATGTGCGGCTTGACCTTCGAGACGGTGAGAAATGGCGAAGTCTCAGTCAGGCCATAAATCTGAATCACCTGCCAGCCCAGTCGCTCCTGCATGCCTTCGATCAAGGCGCGCGGCGGAGCCGAACCGGCGGTGGCTACACGGACGCAGTTGCGCGGCAGCGCGGCGCGTTGTTCATCAGTCAACGGATGGTTCAACGCCATATTGATCATCGTTGGCGGCATACACGCGAACGACATGCGCTCGTTCGTCACGAGTTCAAAGAACGAAGCCGGCTCGTATTTTTTGACGATGACGTGTTTTGCGCCTACGCCCGTGACGGCGTAAGGCAGGCCCCAACCGTTGCAATGAAACTGCGCCAGCGTGTGGAAATAAACGTCGTCGTGCGTGAGGCCGAATTCGATGACGGAATTCATCGCATTGAGATAGAGATTGCGATGCGTGAGCATCACGCCTTTCGGTCGCCCGGTCGTGCCCGACGTATACAAGATCGTAGCGATGTCGTTTTCGGCTATGTCAGCAAGCACGGGCACGGCGTTGGAGGCCGCGCTCAACAGCGTTTCGTAATCCTGCCACCCGGCAAAAGTCTGCCCGTCATCACTGTGCGAAATGAAATGTTCGACGCTGGGCAATTGCGCGCGAATAGAATTAACGCTCTCGACCAGCCAGTCTTCGACAATGACGACGTTGGCTCCGCCGTGGTTAAGGATGTAATCGAAATCGCTGGCGACCAAGCGAAAGTTGATCGGCATATAAACCGCGCCCATTAGTGGTGCGCCGAAAAAGCCATCCATCAGGCGATGGCTGTTTTGCGAAATGATGGCTACGCGGTCGCCTTGCTGCACGCCGAGCGAACGCATCAGGTTGACCCAACGGTTCACGCGCTCGCCGAGTTGGTTATAAGTCAGTCGCACATCGCCAGACACAACAGCTTCGCATTCGCCGTATACGTTCAACGCGCGGCGCAAAAAATCGTATTCATTCAGTGGAACTATCAAGAAGTGACCTCCAAAAGTGGCGCGGACTTCAGTCTGCGGTAACGTAACGCGGACTTTAGTCTGCACTGGGCGGGCAAGCAAAATTAACCGCAGACTGAAGTCCGCGTTACACTCGGCAAGATGTTGGTCAAACCTAAAGCGAAATTATCATTAGCCATCTTGCTTTTGCCCATCTTGAGAGCTAATTTCTCCGCCACCAAATTAAATCACTGAATCAAACCTAAGGCTGCCACACAAGCTGGGCATAGAGCAGCGGCTACTAATTCCGTCTTGTTAAACATTGAGGCTCAAATCGTCATTGAGTCCGGTTAATTACGCCAGTACAAAATTAGGAGGACGCATATGTCACATATGCTCGCACGTTCGTTCACATGGGCTTTCGCATTGTGTGGCCTGATGGCACTTACCGCTTTCACGGCTTTTGCGCAGGCCGACGTCACTTCGGCCACCGTCAGAGGCACGGTACTCGACCAGCAAAGCGCGGTCGTACCCAACGCCAAAGTCACGATTAAAAACGTAGCTCAGGGCACGACGCGCACCGACAGCGCCAATGCCGAAGGCCAGTTCATCTTTCTCACGCTGCCGCCGGGCATGTATGAGATCGCCGTCGAAGCGTCAGGTTTCGCGCAAGCCCAAATCAAAAACATCGAACTCACCATCGGCAAAACCGCCAATCTCGAAATCAAGCTGCAAGTCTCGAACGTCGCCAACGAAGTCACTGTGACTTCTGACGTGCCGCTGATCGAGGTCGAGCGCACGCAACAATCAAACACCATCGAGAACAAACAGATTCAAAACTTGCCCAACATCGGGCGCAGTTTCGATTCTTATGTTTACACCTTGCCCGGCGTTTCGAGTTCGACCGCGCCGCGCGTGCAAGGCGGCGGACGCTTCACTTTCGGCACTTCGGGTTTTTCGATTGGCGGCAGCAACGGACGCGGCAACCTGACCACCGTTGACGGCGGCGAAAACGAATATGGCAGCGGCCAGATACGCTTTGCCCTCAGCCCCGAAGCCGTGCAGGAATTTCAGGTCAATCGCAATTCGTTCAATGCCGAGTTTGGCTTCACGGCGGGCACGGCCCTCAACGTCGTCACGCGCAGCGGCTCGAACAATTTGCACGGCAGCGTTTATACCTACTTCCGCTCTGACAAGACGGCGGCACAAGAACGTTTCATTCCGGCGTTTATCCCTAAAAGCCAGCGCGTCTATCAGCAACAGGTTTACCCAGGCTTCACCTTGGGTGGGCCAATCATCAAGAACAAGTTTTTCTTTTTCACCAATTACGAACGGCAGAAACTCGACATCGCGCGGTTTCGCAGCTACAGCGGCAACATCCTGACGCAACCGAGCGCATTGCAAACAGGGTTGTTGAATCGGCTCGATACTTCGACTGATGCGACGGTCAAAGCCATTGTCGCGCAATTCCGCGCGGCACTCGTGACCAGCGCTACCAGCAATGCGACGGGGTTCAACCTGTTGCGCCAAAACGAAGGCATCATCAACGCGCCGTTCCGCTTGAATAGCTGGATCACGCGCGTTGATTACAACATCAGCCAGAACGACACGATCATGGGGCGCTTTGCGCTGTCACGTAATTTCAACGAACAACTCGGCACTGATCCGGGTACTTCGCCCAGCAACGCGACGACGCTGGCTGTGCGCGATTACACCACGCTCATTAGCTGGACGCATAACTTCGGTTCGAACGTCGTCAACCAATTGCGCACGCAATTTTCGCCGAACAATTCCGCCCTCACTACGCCGCGCCCGCCGGGCAGCACGGCGCTCATCATCACGGGCGTTGCCGCTTTCAACCGCAATTCGGTCGCGCCGTTCAACACGTTGCAAGACCGCTATCAGTTTGAAGACAACCTGACCTGGATTCACGGTAACCACTCGTTCAAATTCGGCGGCTCGTTCCGTCCGGTCAATTACGAAGTGCGCAATGACCTGTGGGTCGGCGGCGAATGGACTTTCAACGGCGGCGTTTATCCGCTGACCGCGCTGGTTCCGGCGGCGGCGCAAGGCGCGGTCGTCACGGCGCTTTGCACGACGGCGGGCCGTCCCGCCACTGATTGCACCAACGCCACGACGGGCGCGGCGACAGTAGCTGCGCTCACCGCTGGCACGGCGCTCAACGCTTTGCAGAGTTTCAATTTCGGCTTGCCGTTTTTATATCGGCAGAGTTTCGGCAACTCCACGTGGAAAGACACCGTGCGCTTTCTAGGCTTTTTCGCGCAGGATTCGTGGAAGGTGAACAACCGCCTCTCGCTCGATTTCGGCGGACGCATTGATCACGACGGCGAACCTCGTCCGGTTCCGGCGGCGACCTATTTCTCGCCGCGTTTCGGTTTCGCGTTTGACGTGACGGGCAACAAAAAAACCGTCGTGCGTGGCGGCGGCGGCATTTTCTATGCGCCGGTTTATTATCAAGTCCCTTATCTCACAAACCTGCTTAACGACACGGGCGAATATCTGAGCCAGGTGTTTCGTTCGCCCGCGTTCCCGGCGGCGCAAACGCCCGCGACCCTGTGGGGACGTGGCGTAGCGGCGGGCAAGTTGCCCTTCAAGCAATTGGAAGCCGCCGACCTGACAGCGTTTGGCGTACCGCAAACACCCAAAGGCACGGGCCGCGTCGTGGTCGAGATCGGGCCTAATTACAAGGCGAATTATTCGTTGCAAGCCAACCTGGGCGTGCAACGCCAAATCGTCCGCGACCTGAGTGTCGAAGCCGCTTACAACGTTTATCGCGGCGTTCACATTCAACAGCCCGTGCCAGTGAACTTATGCGAAGCAGGCGCGCCGGGCTGCACTCCAACCGCTGCCAACGCGGCAGCTTTGGCAACGCGCAATCCCGCGTTCGGCCCGTTGTATCAATCAATTGACCCGACGATTACGCAGCAGTTTCAATACACCTCGCGCGGCAATTCGATCTATCACGGACTAACGCTGTCGCTGACCAAACGCTTCGCCGATCATTTCTCGTTCCAATCCAGTTATACCTGGAGCAAGACGATTGACGACGTGACCGATTTCAACACCGCGTTTGCCGCGCCGTTTGCGACGCGGCTGTTTTTAGACCGCGCACTGTCGAGTTTCGACTTGCGGCACAACTATGTGTTCAGCGGCGTTTTCAGCAGTCCGTGGAAGAACTATGCGCTGCGTGATTTCTCGCTCGCGCCGATCATCTCGATTCGCAGCGGCATCCCGTTTTCGCTGCTAACCGGGCAGGACATCAACGGCGACACACGCGCCACCAACGACCGGTTGTTTTACATCGGACGCAACACCGGCATCGGCCCCAACTTCCGCAGTGTGGACGGACGCCTCACTCGCTCTTTCCGCTTCAAGACGGACGGCCAGGCGCGGCTGGATTTCACCGTCGAAGCCATCAACCTTTTCAACAAAACGAATTACGCCGCCGTGCGCGACATCATTCCGCCAACGCTGGATGCCACGGGCAAATTCGTCGAGCCTGACTACAACGCCGGTACGGTGCGGCTGAAAGGACGCACTGACCGCAGCATTGCACTGGGGCAACCGCTGGCGTTCGCGTCGGCGTTTG